>CANEDJ010000001.1:0-93087 GCA_947426265.1 uncultured Mycoplasmatota bacterium
TACCAGATTTATTTGCATATGAAAAGACTGTTGAACATCTTTGTCAACAGTCTGATATAAGATTTTTCTTATATATTATTTTCCTAAACAAAATTGGCTAAATAATTGGTCTATCAGCTCATCTTGGTAAGTTTCTCCAGTAATTTCGCCTAATATATTCCATACATTTTTCAAATCAATTTCTATCATATCAATTGGCAAATTCTGTTCTATTCCTTTCTTTACCTCTTCTAAACTGTCCAAAGCTTTTTCTACAAGCGCAATACTTCTTGCATTGGTAAGATATGTCATATCCCTATTTTCAAATTGCTCTAAATGAAACAATTCTCGGATTCTGTTTTTAATTTTATCAATACCATCATCATTTAAAGCACTCACTTCAATATATTGCTGTTCTAATGCTTCAATATCCAAATTTCTTTCTAAATCTTTTTTATTGACAATTACAATATGATTTTTATTCTTCGCTTGTTCTAAGATTTGTTTATCTTGTTCTGTTAAAACTTCATTATAGTTTAATACAACAAGTACCAGTTCTGATTCTTCTAATAATTCTAGACTTTTTTTTACTCCAATTTGTTCTACTACATTTTCCGTTTGTCTAATTCCAGCTGTATCTAAAATATGAAGCATAACACCATCTATAATGATATTTCCCTCTACTACATCTCTTGTTGTTCCTTCTATATCTGTAACAATTGCCTTTTCTTCATCTAATAATCGATTTAAAATACTACTTTTTCCTACATTTGGTCTACCAATAATAGAAGTTTTTATTCCTTCTTTTATCATTTTTCCTTCTTTGCTATTTTTTAAAATTTCTTTTAATTCTACTTCTATAGATGTCATACTCTTTTTTAACTCTTCCACTGTCATTTCTGCAATATCCTCATATTCTGGATAATCAATATTTACTTCAATATTTGCTAATAAGGAAATGATTTTATTCCGAAGAGAATGTATGAGGGCTGATACTTTTCCATCTACTCCAGACAAAGCCATCTTTCTTGTTGTTTCTGTTTTGGCAGATATCAAATCCATAACAGATTCTGCTTCAATTAAATCTATACGACCATTTAAAAAAGCACGTTTTGTGAATTCTCCAGGAGATGCAGGACGACAGCCATTTTTTAAAAGTAACTCTAAAATACGATGTGTTGTAGCTATTCCACCATGTGCATTAATTTCTACTACATCTTCTACCGTAAATGTTTTTGGCGCTTTCATAACTGAAATCAATACTTCATCAATCACTTCTAAACCATCCACAATATGTCCATATTGAATGGTATGACTTGGAACTTGGTTTAAATCTTTTCCTTTAAAAATTCTGTTTACAATAGAAATAGATTCTTTTCCACTGACTCTAATAATAGAGATTGCACCTACTCCTAATGATGTTGATATTGCTGCTATTGTATCTTCCATTTTCTCACTTCTTTTCTTTTTTTCCTAATCCTAAATATTTTGGCCATACTTTAGGATTTTTTAAAACATCCATGGATACATACTTATCCACACAAGTAATTATCCAGGCTTCTTTATACTTAGGTGGACAAATATTCAAAGGAAACATATGCCTTCGAATAATATTTTCTACTTTTTGATTCATCAAGGTTGGGAAATATCGATACGAATTTGCAACAGCCTCCCCTGCATGAACAAATCCATGTTGTTTTAAAAATTTTGTTTTCTTTTTTACAGAAGATTTAGGAGCACTCGTTTGCCATGGTTTATCATAAAAATCATGTAGTAATCCACCTATAGCTGCACTTTTATAATCACATTTCCACTTTTTAGCCCACAAATATGATAAAAAAGAAACCATTAGACAATGTTCATAAACGGTACAATTCTCATGATGCAGATAGGTTTTTCGTTTTTGAAATTCTGCACTTTCCAATATTTCTTTGACGATTTCATAATATTCATTCCCTGATACTAAATAATTTTCTACATTTTTTTTTGCCATATTTAGTCTCCTTCTTTTGTATTCTACTATAAGTGTTTTATTTAGTCAATTCAAAAAAAGAAACCTTTGTGGTCTCTAATTTTCTTTATATTTAATTGTGACATAACGATTTGGAGCCTCTCCTAAACTTTCTGTCTCTAAATTATCATAAGTACTAATAACAGAATGGACAATCCTTCTATCAAAAGCGTTCATTGGGTCTAATTTCGCATCTATTCTAGTTTTTAATACTTCACGTGCTATATTTTTTATTTCTCTTTCTAAACGTTTCTGTTTTTTTAATTTGTAATCAGAGGCATCTAAATTTATTTTTATTAACATATCTGTTTGATTCTTTATAGTTTGTCTTAATAAAGTTTGTAATGCATCTAAGTTCTTTCCTTCTTTTCCTATTAAAATAGGACTATTGTCAGAAATAATACTCACGTTTATCACATCTTCGTCCATTCTAATTTCTGAATGAAGTTCTATTTGCATTAATTCCCCTATTTTACTTAAAAATTCTTTTATATATTGTTTCACATCTTCTTTTTTAATCGCTTCTATTTTACATTTTCCACTTTTGAATAGTTTCCCCTCTTCAATCGTTTCTCTATAATATAAATCTGCTAAAGAAGCAAATTCTTCTATTTTTTTATAAGCATTCTCTTTCTCTTTATCTTCTATTACTATCTTTTCCATTATTTTTTCTCCTTTTTACAATTAAGTTTTGTACAATTGTAAATCCACTATTGGTAATCCAATATAACCCAATTGCACTTGATATTGTTAATGAACTTAATGTAATGACACCTGTCATAATATTTGTCATCATCTTCATTTGTTTTGCTTGGTCTTCACTCATACTCGCACCACTATTCAATTTAAATGAGTAATATGTTACCAAACCAACTAATATAACAATGATAATATAATAAATTCTTCCAGATGTAATTCCTGTTAATGGAGTCATTCCTAAATGAAGTCCTAAGAAACTTCCTTCAAAAATCAGTGGTAATCTATTAAGTGCTTCATAGAATGCCAAAAATAATGGTAATTGAATAAATGCATATAGACATCCAGCCATAGGATTAATTTTATATTTTTTATAAATAACCAGCATTTCTTGACTCTTTTGCATCATAGCTTCTTGGTCTTGACGGTTTTTATATTTTTTTTCTAATTTATCCAGTTCTGGCTTTGCTAATTTTAAATTTTCCGATTGCACTGCAGACTTTTGTGTTAATGGAAACATAATCATACGAATTAACAAAGTAATTAAAATAACTGCTAATCCATAATTTTTTACAATTTTACCAATTTGAATAATTATCCATGCTAGTGGTTTTACAAATATGGTTGTCCAGATTCCTTCATACCCTCCTGAAGCTGGTACAAACTCTGAACATTTTGGCAACTTATTTAATTCTATTTTATTATCTTCATATACTTCAATTGTTTTTTTAGATTCTGGTCTACATAAAATGTTCTTAGGAAGATTTTGACCAGTTACAGGATTTTGAACAGCCTTCCCTTTTTCATCTTTTAAAAGTGTTGTACATCCTGTTGCTGATAATGTAATTGCACATAACATCATAATTAATATTAATTTTTTTTTCTTCATTCATTTTCCTCCAATATATGTACTTGTTTCATTGCTTCTATTAAATCATTTTTCATTTCTAAAAATGATTTCCCAATAATTCCTTTCCTCACTATTATAATACAATTAAAGTCATTTTTATAGGGAATTTGGTCAATTATATTTTTTAATTGCCTTTTTATATGATTTCGAGTAACTGCGTTCCCTACTTTTTTTCCAACGGATATTCCAAAATGAGAAATTCCAAAGTTATGTTTTTCCTTATATATAATATAATCTTTATATTTATACGGTTTTATAGAAGCAATTATTCTATTAAAATCTTCATTTTTCTTTAAGATATTTATTTTTTTCATAAGTTTCCCTACTCCTACTTTAAGATAATGAAACACCACTGAACTTATCAGTGGTGTTAAGCTAGTTATTAATGAGCTAATACTTTACGTCCTTTTCTTCTTCGGCTATTAATCATTTTTGTTTTCATACGTGCTAAAAAACCCATTTTTTTACTTCTTCTTCTACTATTTGGTTGATATGTTCTTTTCATCTTAACACCTCCTGAACTTTTCTAATTTTGGTTGCTTTTAACATTATATAGAGAAAACTCTTTTTTGTCAAACTATTGTTGCGGATAAGTACCAATTCTTTTTGTACTTATTAAAACTATACATAAAAATTACAAATAAATTTTTGATATTATTTTATTTGCGTTTTTATTAAAATCACCAGGGCTTATCTTACTAAAAATAACTTTTGTTGTCAACAATATGGTGGATATTTTTTAATTATTTCCCAAGATTTTTTCATAATTAACATATTTTTCAACAACTCACTCTTCTTAAATTCCTATTTAAAGCTTGTTTTTCCACATAATTGTGAATAATTAATCCACTTGGGAAATATTATGTGTAAGAGTTTTCCACAGGTACTGTGTATAAGTTGGGAAATAATTGTTTTTCAATAAAAAAAATAGGGGAAAAAGTTGTGGAATTTAAAAACTCGCTTTTTTTCCACACTTTTTTAGGTTTTTGCTTTTATTTCCCATAAAAATATTGTAAAATAGGGGTGTATTTATGGAAGTGGGGGTGCTATTCATGAATTTGGACACCATCTGGAACATGTTTCTTGAGAAAATAAAGGAAAATCTTTCTCCAATGTTATATGAAACATGGTTTTCAGAAACAAAACTGTTAGAATTAAAAGGGAATAGCGCAAAAGTATTGGTTCCAATGCCAGTACATAAAAAACATTTGAAAGAAAATTACAATGATATCATTGAAGAAATATTCACTGAAGTTGCAGGTTCTAATTTCAAATTTGAATTTTTTATTGAAGAAGACTTAGAAAATAATGTGAATATCGCATCTGGCAATACGAATGCCAATGAAGACCCAACTTTTGAATCAAATTTGGACCCAAGATATACATTTGAAAATTTTATAGTAGGGGAGAGTAACAAATTTGCAAAAGCCACTTCTATTGCCGTAGCAGAACAACCTGGCTTCATGTATAATCCACTTTTTATATATGGAAGCAGTGGACTTGGAAAAACACATCTAATGCATGCTATCGGAAACTATATTTATAAAACGACACATAAAAAAGTTCTATACGTAACAAGTGAAAAATTTGTTGATGATTTTTTAAACATTTATAGAAAAAATAATGAAGAAACAAACTTTGAAACTGTTGAAAAATTTAAAAAGAAATATCGGGAAATAGATGTTCTCATGATAGATGATATACAATATTTAGAAATTGCAAGTAAAACGCAACAAGAATTCTTTAATACTTTTAATGAATTACATTGCAATAACAAACAAATCATCATTTCCTCTGACCGTTCTCCAGATGACTTAAAAAAATTAGAGGAACGCCTTCGTACGAGATTTAACTGGGGACTTACCATTGATATTCTACCACCTGACTTTAAACTTCGTATGGATATCATTGATAAGAAAATAGAAGGACATGATATGGCAAAACCTTTTCCACAGGAAGTCAAAGAATATATTGCTAGTAATTGTACTTCTGACATTCGAAAGCTAGAAGGAGCCATTACTAGAATATTCGCTTATGCAACAATTATGAATGGTTCTGATATCACTTTAGATTTAGCTGTTGACGCATTAAAAGACTATTTTGTAAAAAGTATCATATCCAAAAGCAAAGTAGAGCAGGTATTGCAACTAGTTGCTAGTAATTATAATATTACAGTAGAAGAAATGAAAAGCAAAAAACGAGTCGCCAAAATTGCGGTTCCAAGACAAATCGCAATGTATATATGTAGAACAGTATTAGAAGAATCTTTACCTAAAATTGGAATAGAATTCGGGGGAAAAGACCATACAACTGTTATGCATTCAGTTGACAAAATAAAAAAGGAAATTAAAAACGACGTAAATCTGGAAAAAGAGATAAATAAAATAATAAATCAAATAAGATAATGGATATGTGTGGAAAATGTCAGTTTACATTTTTCATTATCCACAGCTTAAAAATTTACATTTTATAAGATTTTGTAAAGCATTTTACACTTTTCCACAGATTCCACACCAATAATAAGAATAATAAGTATAAAAATAAGAATAAAGAAAGAAGGATTTATATGAAACTATTAATCAAACAAAACATATTATTAAAACATTTAAATTATGTAATAAAAGGAATATCAAGTAAGAATTTAATCCCAATTTTAAATTGTATTAAATTTGAACTAACTTCTGATGGATTATATTTAATGAGTACAGATAATGAAATTGCCATAAAAACATTTATTGATAAAAAAGATATTGAAAATATTGAAATCACAGGAGATATTGTTGTATCAGGAAAATATATTTATGAAATTGTTAGAAAACTTCCAAATGACTTAATCAGTATAGAAGAAGTAATGGATTCTAAAATTTATATTACAACAACAAATTCTTCATTTACATTAAATTGTAATAATGCATCAGAATTTCCCGATTTAGAATTAGAAGATAATAAAACACCAATTACAATAGCTAAAAAATTGTTTAAAACAATTATTAATCAAACTTCATTCGCAACATCAACTCAAGAATCTAGACCTGTTTTAACTGGTATTAACTTTAAAATAGAGGGAAATATCTTAGAATGTACAGCAACTGATTCTTATAGATTAGCAAAAAAGAAAATAGAGTTATCCACAAGTTTAACAGAAAACATCAATATTATAGTTCCAACAAAAAATCTAAATGAATTAATTCGTTTATTTGATGAAGAAGAAGAGGATGTAGAATTACACATTTTTAATAATAAAATTATATTTAAATTTGATACCATTATTTTGATGTCTAGATTAATTAATGGACAGTATCCAGATACATCTAAACTAATTCCAACAGAATTTTCAATGGATTTTAAAGTAAACCTTTCAAATCTGTATAATTCAATTGATAGAGCCTCATTATTAACAAATGAAGCAGATAAAAATACCATTAAACTTTCCACAAAAAGTGATGTAGCAATCATATCTTCTAATATTCCAGAAATTGGAAATGTAGAAGATAGAGTAGAAATAATAAAAAATAAAGAGGAAGAAATCAGTATTGCATTCAGTTCTAAATATATGATGGAAGCTTTAAAATCATTCGATGCAGAAGATGTACAATTACTATTTAATGGGGAAATAAAACCAATTATAATTAAGAATCCAGAAGTAGAGGACTTAATTCAATTGATATTACCAATTAGGACTTATTAAAGGAAAATTATCAAATTTTCTTTTTTTTTTGCTATTTTTAGAACAAATTCGACTTTTTTCTACAAAATTTGACAAAATATAGTGTTATAAGATAGGTCAAAGAGGTTCTTTTGTAGAAGAATATCTTTAGGAGGGGATTTTATGAAACAGAATTATGAAATTAATTCTGCCACAGTAGCAATTGTTCCAGTAGACCAAACAACATCAAAAATTATCGAACTGGAAGATAGCTTTTTAGTCAATCAATCATCTACACAAATTATAGATGAAAGTTGTAAATTTTTTGGAAGTTCTTATATGGGAAGACATGAGGGAACAAAAAACTTAATTGGAGTAAATTATAAATCGCCAATTATAGTAGAAGAAACAATGGAATTAATCTTTTTTCCAACAACATCACCAAGAATAAAAGAATGTATTTGGATTTCTTTAAATCATATTGAAGATTATACAAAAAAAGATTGTGCAACTTTTATTTACTTCAAAAATGGCAATTCTTTAGAACTAGAAATTTCATATGGTTCATTAGAAAATCAGATTTTAAGAGCAACAAGATTAGAATCCATTCTTAGAAAAAGAAAACTTGCATAAAATAAGTCTTTTAAGGCTTATTTTTTATTATTTTAATCAAATTTATGATATAATAGTAGATGTGTATAGGAGTACATATCTTTCTAAAAAATGTGATAATGAGCTTAAAAATAGGAAAAGAGGAGAATTCATGATTTTAAGAAGTATAAAATTGAAAAATTTTCGTAATTATGAAACCTTAGAACTATCTTTTAAAGAAGGCATCAATATTGTATATGGTGAAAATGCTCAAGGAAAAACCAATTTATTAGAAAGTATTTATGTATTAGCCCTTACAAAATCGCATCGGTCATTTATTGACTACAATTTAATCAAAGAGGGTGAAATAAATTCTAAAATAACTGGTATTGTGGAAAAAGAGAATATAGCAACTACTTATGAAGTGTTATTAGAAAAGAAAAAAAAGAAATGCTTTATTGATAGTGATGAAATAAAAAAACTATCAGATTATATTTCTAACTTAAATATCATCATATTTTATCCAGAGGATTTAGAAATTATAAAAGGTTCTCCTCAAATAAGAAGAAGATATTTAAATACTGAAATTAGCCAATTAGATAGAAATTACTTTAAAATTTTGAATGACTATATGAGACTTTTAAAAATGAGAAATGAATCTTTAAAAAATATGATTTCCTATTCGGGAATGGAACATCCTTATTTTAAAGCAGTAACTGACTATTTTATAGAAAAAGCAGCACTACTATATAAGATGAGAATAAAGTTTATTCAAAAAATAAATGAATATTGTGAAGCTATATTTTTAGACATTTCAGGGAAAAAAGGATTTCATATTGAGTATGAAAGTAGTTTTAAATTAGAAAATTTATCATTAGAAGAGATAAAAGACCAATTAAGAAAAAAGATAACAGAAGTGTCAACTTCAGAGTATAGGGCTAAAATAAGCTTAATAGGGCCTCATAAAGATGATATTAGTTTTTGGATAGATACCATCAACTTACGTAATTTTGGCTCTCAGGGACAGCAAAGAATGGCAATTTTAGCGATTAAACTTTCTGAAATTACTGTTTTTGAAAATTATTGTCATGATAAACCGATATTATTATTAGATGATGTGTTTAGTGAATTGGATGATGGCAAAAAAAATAATCTTTTATCCTATATTAGTAGTGATATACAAACAATCATTACTACAACAGAAATAAGCAATATAGAAAATTCTATTTTAGAAAAATCAAAATTAATTGAGATTGCAAATGGTGCGATAGAGAAGATAACAGAGGTGAATAAACATGGAAGAAAACAAGATTGAACATTATGATGCTTCGGATATACAAGTTTTGGAAGGATTAGAAGCAGTTAGAAAGCGTCCAGGAATGTATATTGGTTCAACAAGTGAAAAAGGACTTCATCATTTAGTCTGGGAAATCGTAGACAATGCGATAGATGAAGCCTTAGCTGGATATTGTGATGATATTGAAATTATTATCAATGATGATAATTCGATTACTGTAAAAGACGATGGTCGTGGAATTCCAACAGGGACCCATCCAAAGACTGGAATATCAACTGTAGAAACTGTATACACAGTACTGCATGCAGGTGGAAAATTTGGAGGCGGAGGATATAAAGTCTCTGGAGGTTTACACGGAGTAGGAGCGAGTGTAGTAAATGCGCTTAGTACATGGGTAGAAGTAAAGGTTTATCAAAATAGTAAAATATATCAAGTGCGTTTCGAAAATGGAGGGCATATTGTTCAGCCATTAACAGTAATAGGAGAATGCTCTCCTGATAGAACAGGAACAACCGTTACATTTAAAGCAGACCCAGAAATTTTTACAGAAACAACCGTTTATGATTATGATACATTAAAAACAAGAGTTCGAGAATTGGCTTTTTTAAATCGTGGACTTCGTATCATACTTTGTGATGATAGGGAAGCAGATAAAAAGAAAGAAGAGTTTGTATATGAAGGTGGTATTAGTGAATATGTTGCTTATTTAAATAAAAATAAAACAGCAATTCATGAACAGATTATTCATTTGTCAGGCGAAGAAAAAGGAATCACTTTAGAAGTCGCATTGCAATATAACTCTGGCTATTCCTCAAACATATATTCGTTTACGAATAATATTAATACATATGAGGGAGGAACTCATGAAGAAGGAGTTCGTAGAGCATTAACAAGAATTATCAATAGTTATGCTAGAAGTCATAAATTTTTAAAGGATAATGAAGAATCTTTAACTGTAGATGATGTTAAAGAAGGATTGACAATGATTATTTCTTGTAAACATCCAGACCCTCAATTTGAAGGACAAACAAAGACAAAACTAGGAAATAGTGAAGTTAGAAAGATAGCTGATTCTGTATTTAGTGAAGGTTTTGAAAGATTTCTATTAGAAAATCCAGAAGAAGCAAAAATAGTTGTGGAAAAATCCATGACAGCAGCTCGCGCTAGAGTAGCAGCGAAAAAAGCCAGAGAAATGACAAGGCGAAAAAATGTTCTTGAAGTATCTAGTTTGCCAGGAAAACTTGCTGATTGCTCAAGCAAAGACGCAAGTGAATGCGAAATCTATATCGTGGAGGGAGATTCAGCAGGGGGAAGTGCGAAACAAGGACGAGATAGTAGAACACAGGCAATCTTACCGTTAAGAGGAAAAATATTAAATGTGGAAAAAGCAAGATTGGATAGAATATTTTCCAATAATGAAATTCGTTCTATGATTACTGCATTTGGAACTGGAATAGGAGACGAATTTGATATTTCAAAATTAAGATATCATAAAATAATAATTATGTCGGATGCCGACGTTGATGGTGCACATATTAGAATTTTATTGTTAACATTCTTCTATCGTTATTTTAAACCATTGGTAGAAGGTGGATACATTTATGCAGCTCAACCACCTTTATATAAAATAGATTATGGAAAAAACCGTAAATACTTATATTCAGATGATGAATTAGCTGATTACTTAAAAACCATTCCAGAAGGGACAAAGACGTCTTTACAGCGTTATAAAGGTCTAGGAGAAATGGATTATGACCAATTGTGGGAAACTACAATGAATCCAGAGAATAGAACGTTATTAAGAATTACAATTGATGACGCTATGCAAGCAGACCAAGTTCTATCAGAATTAATGGGTGAAGAAGTAGAACCAAGAAAAAGATATATAGAAGAACACGCAAAAGACGTGGAAAATCTAGACATTTAGGGGGTGAATAAAAATGGCAGAAATATTAAAAGATTTACATTTTGAAAAAGAAATTAGAAAATCCTTCTTAGATTATGCAATGAGTGTTATTGTAGCTCGTGCTTTACCAGATGTAAGGGATGGTCTTAAACCAGTACAACGAAGAATAATTTATGGAATGAACGATTTGGGAGCAACATCAAATGTAGCGCATAAAAAATCAGCACGTATTACTGGAGATGTAATGGGACGTTTCCATCCACATGGAGATTCAAGTATTTATGAAGCATTAGTACGTATGGCTCAAGATTTCTCATATCGTTATATGTTAGTAGATGGGCATGGTAATTTTGGTTCCATAGATGGAGATGGAGCAGCAGCTCAACGTTATACAGAAGCTAGAATGTCAAAATTAAGTATGGAATTAGTACGAGACATAAATAAAAATACAGTTGATTTTGAACCTACTTACACAGCAGAGGAAAATGAACCAAGTGTATTACCATCTCGTTTTCCAAACCTTTTGGTAAATGGTGCAACAGGAATAGCAGTAGGAATGGCAACAAATATTCCACCACACAATTTAACAGAAGTAATCAATGGCATTATTGCACTAATTGATAATCCTGAATTATCAGTAGTAGAACTGATGGAATATATTAAAGGGCCAGATTTTCCAACTGGAGCAACCATATTAGGAAATGCTGGAATAAGAAAAGCATATGAAACAGGAAAAGGCATTATAACAGTACGTTCTAAGGCGGAAATTCATGAAACAAAAAGTGGAAAATCTCAGATTATTGTAAATGAAATTCCATATATGATAAATAAAGCAGTATTAATTAGTAAAATAGCAGACCTGGTAAGAGAAAAAGTGATAGATGGAATTACGGATTTACGAGATGAATCAAACAGAGATGGAATTCGAATTGTAATCGAGATTAGAAGAGATGCTAATCCAAATGTAGTTTTAAATAATTTATATAAGCATACATCACTTCAAACAACTTATGGAATTAATAATTTAGCAATAGTAAATAAAGAACCTAGAATATTAAGTTTGAAAGAAATACTAGAAACTTATATTGAACATCAAAGAATTGTAATAATTAGAAGAACACAATTTGATTTGGATAAGGCATTAGCCAGAGAACATATTTTAGAAGGACTAAAAATTGCATTAGACCATATAGATGAAATTGTGCAATTATTGAAAAAATCAAAAAATGATGAAGAAGCATTAAAAGAATTAATGGAGAGATTCGGTCTTAGTGAAACGCAAGGAAAAGCAATTTTAGAAATGAAATTAAGACGTTTGACTGGATTGGAAAGAGAAAAAATAGAATCTGAATTAGCAGAATTAGAATTAACAATTGCAGATTTAAAAGATATCTTAGAAAAATCAGAAAGAGTATTAGCAATTATTAAAGAAGAATTAACAGAGATTAAAAACAAATATGGAGATGAAAGACGTACTAATATTGACATGACAGCAATAGACTTCATAGAAGATGAATCTTTAATCCCAGTAGAGGATGTTGTTATAACCTTAACAAATAAAGGGTATATAAAAAGAATGACAAGCGAAACATATAAAACGCAAAATCGTGGAGGCGTAGGAATAAAGGGAATGGCAACGAATGAAGAAGACTTTGTAGAAAATTTGGTTTCTATGACAACGCATGATTACTTATTATTCTTTACGAACAAAGGAAAAGTTTATCGGATGAAAGGATATGAAATTCCTTTATATAGTAGACAATCAAAAGGGTTACCAATCGTCAATTTATTGCCGATAGATAAAGATGATACGATTAATGTAATGTTAAAAGTAAGCAGTGAAGAAACTTCTAAATATTTGGTATTCTGTACAAGAAAAGGTCTTGTAAAAAGGACAGCACTTTCTGAATTTGATAACATTAGAACAAATGGTAAATTAGCAATTTCTCTTAGAGAAGATGATGAACTCATTTCAGTAAAGAAAACAAATGGAGAAAACGAAATTTTAATTGCATCATCAAATGGTCGAATGATAAGGTTTGATGAAAATGAAATTAGAATTATGGGACGTAGTGCTTCAGGAGTAAAAGGAATTGAAATGGATGAAGGAATTGCTGTAGGACTAGAAATAGCAGAAGCAAATCAACAAGTTTTAATTGTTACAGAAAAAGGATATGGAAAACAGACTGACTTAGAAGAATATAGAATTACTCATAGAGGAAGCAAAGGAGTAAAGGCATTAAATATTACAGATAAAAACGGCAGTATTGTAGCATTCCATTCTGTGCATGGAGAAGAGGATTTGATGATAGTAACAGATAGTGGTATTATTATTAGAATTTCTTTAGGACAAGTATCAAAAACAGGAAGAGTAGCACAAGGTGTTCGTTTGATAAATTTAAAAGAAGAACAGAAAGTAGCTACAGCGGCTGTTATCGATAAAGAAGAAAGCGAAATAGAAGAAGACTCTGAAGACGTTGCAGAGGATAAACCAGAAGCATAAAAATGCTTCTGGTTTTTGTATGTTCCACGTGAAACATACAGTGGATGATAAGAGAATAAAAAAATGTTCCACGTGAAACATCGAAGTAAAAAAACAAAATGTTTCACGTGGAACATTAAATTTGTTTGCAAATAATCATTAAATGATATATCCTATATATGACGCAACATTCATGTTTGAACCAGGTCAGAATTGGAAGATAGCAGCCTTAAAAACCTCTGAGTGTGTGCGTCATTTTTTTGTATAAGGATGTGATTGGTTTGGAAGATAAATATTATATGGAAGAAGCAATAAAAGAAGCAGAAAAAGCATATAAAGAAGGAGATGTCCCTGTAGGAGCGGTTCTGGTTTACAACGATAGAATTATTGCTAAAAATCATAACCGAAAAGAAATCAATAGAAATGCAATAGACCATGCTGAAATATTGGTGATAAAAGAAGCCTGTGAACAATTTCAAAATTGGCACTTAGAAGAATGCACTTTATATGTTACTTTAGAACCTTGTCTAATGTGTGCAGGTGCAATCATTCAATCGAGAATCAAAAAGCTAGTGTATGCAACATCTAGTCCTAAATTTGGCTATATAGAAAGTTTGAATAAAATGACGAATGAAAAAAACAATCATATTCCAATTATAGAAAAAGGAGTTTGTGAAATAGAAGCATCAAATCTATTAAAAAAGTTTTTCAAAGATAAAAGAGGTCAAATGAAAGATTGACCTTTTATTATAGGATAAATTTGTGTTATAATAAAACTGTTTGGAGGTGGAATATGTATCAAGCCTTATATAGAAAATATAGGCCAACTCGATTTGATGATGTAGTAGGCCAGGACACAATTGTTCAAACATTAAAAAATGCAATCGCAAATAATAAATTAACCCATGCTTATTTATTTTCTGGGCCAAGAGGAACAGGAAAAACAAGCACAGCTAAAATATTAGCTAAAACTATCAATTGTCAAAACTTAAAGGGGTTTGAACCTTGTAATGAATGTGATAGTTGTATTCAAATAAATAATAAGCAGAGTACAGACATTATTGAAATAGATGCAGCATCAAATAATGGTGTGGATGAAATTAGAGAACTAAAAAGTAAAGTAAACTTGGTACCATCTAATAGTAAATATAAAGTTTATATTATTGATGAAGTTCATATGTTAAGCACAGGCGCTTTTAATGCACTATTAAAGACATTAGAAGAACCTCCATCTCATATCTTATTTATTTTGGCAACAACAGAAGCGCATAAAATCCCAGCAACAATATTATCAAGATGCCAAAGATTTGATTTTAAAAAAATAAGTGTAAATAAGATAATGGAAAACTTAAAAAAAATAGTAGAGCAAGAAAATATTATAATTGAAGAAGAAGCATTAAAAGAAATTGCTATTCTATCACAAGGTGGAATGAGAGATTCCATTAGTTTATTAGATCAAGTTATTTCATATTGTCCAAATAATATAACTTGTCAAGACGTACATGATATTAATGGAACAATTGGAAATGAAGAAATGAATCATATTATACAGATGATATTGGATAATAATATTACTGAATTACTTAAAAAGTTTGATGAATTGGACGATAAAGGTAAGAATTTGATAAAACTAGTAGAAGAATTAATCTATTATCTGAAAAATATATTAGTATTTCAAATAGCGCCTGATTATTTTGATAAAACAGAACAGCAAAACTATTTAGGATTAAGCCATAATATGAATCAAAATTTGTTATTAAATTATATTCATCAATTTTCAGAAGCAATATATGAAATGAAAAATTCAGATAATGAAAAAATAACATTAGAATTACATTTAATAAAAATGTTAAATTTATCTCAAAAAGAATATAAAAATGAGAATAAAAGTGACAAAATAGCAGAAAAAGAAACAGAAAATAATAAAATGCCTGAAAAAACAGCAAAAAACGACTTTAGCGTAGAAATAACACAAATACCAAAAACTGTTGAAAATAAAGGGAAAAATGAGAAAGTTGAAAATAAAACAGAGAAAATAGATGAAAATAGAATAGAAGAAATAAAAAAAATAAGAATTAATAATACTTTATGTATCTTTAATAGAAAACAACTTTTAGAATATAAAGAAAAAATAAATATGATTTCTACTTGTTTGATAGACGAAAACTGTAGTCAGTGGGCATCTTTGATTCTAGATGGTGAATTAAAAGCAGCAGGAAAAGGATATATGATTTTTGTATATAAAGATGAACCAATGGAATATTTATTTAATCATAATTGGCAGCCAATAGAATCAATTATCAAGAGAACGTATGAGGAAGATATAAAAGTGGTAGCAACTAACATTGATGATTGGAATGAAATAAAACAAGAATTTAATTCAAAATCGAAAACGTATGATTGGCAAGAAGAGCCAGAACTTTATCATGAATTAGAAAATGAGTTTATTAAAACAGAAAAAAATAAAATAGAAAGTATGTTTGAAGATATCATAGAATATAGCGAATAGGAGAGTGTGAAAATGAATATACAAGCAATGATGAAGCAAGCGCAGAAATTACAAAAAGATATGATGGAAGAAAAAGAAAAAATTGATAAAATGGAATTTGAAGGAACTTCTTCCTTTGTTACTGTAAAAGCAAATGGGAAAAAAGAAATATTAAGTGTAAAAATAGAACAAGACAGTTTAGAGAAAGACGATATAGAAATGTTAGAAGATATGATTTTAGTAGCAACAAATGAAGCACTAAAAAAAGTAGATGATACTACAGAACAAAAAATGGGAAAATATACACAAGGACTTCCAGGGCTTTTCTAAAATGAATTATCCAACAACAATAAAACATTTGATTGAATGTTTTAAAAAACTTCCAGGTATTGGAGAAAAGACAGCAGAACGTTTGGCTCTTTCTACTTTAAATTTAGATGCAGAAATCATTCATTTATTTTCTGAATCTTTAGAGAATACCAAAACTAAAATTAGACGATGTGAAGTTTGTAATAATTTATCAGAAGAAGATGTATGTAGTATTTGTAAAGATAGTACTAGAGAACGTGATATTGTCTGTGTTGTAGAAGACCCTAAGAATGTAGCTCTTTTTGAAAAATTAGGTTCTTATCATGGACTATATCATGTACTAGATGGTTTAATATCACCATTAGATGGAATTAACCCAGAAGATATTAAAATAGAAACATTGATTGATAGAATTGAAAAAGATAATATTAAAGAAGTTATAATTGCAGTTAAACCAAGTATAGAAGGAGAAACAACTTCACTTTATATATTAAAGTTATTAGAAAAAAAAGATGTTGTTGTTTCTAAAATTGCTCATGGAGTTCCTCTTGGAGCTGATATGGATTATATTGATACTTTAACTTTAGAGATGGCATTAGAAGATAGAAAAAAAATATCGAATAAAGAAGAAAATAATTCTTAAATTGTTATCATAAACTATACTGGTGATAATATGATAAAAAAAATATTTTCTTTTTTTAAAAAAATTGTAGTGAGTGGATTTTTGCTATATGGATTTAATTTAATAGTCGCACCACTCAATATTAGTATTCCTTTAAATTTTATAACAGTTTTAACAATTTCTATATTAGGCCTTCCAGCCTTATTTGGATTTTTGGTAATTTTATTAGCGGTTTTTTAAAAGCAGGTGAGAGATATGTTAGATGATTACAAAGAAAAACAGCCAATTGTATATCGAATGATGAAAAATGCAGTGATAAATAATAAATTATCCCATGCATATTTGATTGATACGAAAAATTGTGCATTTGGAGAACAAATGGTACTTTCTTTTGTAAAATATCTATTATGTCCATCCCATAAAACGACTAATTTAGATTGTGGACAATGTACACAATGTCAAAAAATAGCTGATTTTAATTATATTGAATTAAAAATTGTAGAGCCAGATGGTCTTTGGATAAAGAAAGAGCAAATGGACGAGCTCCAAGAAGAATTTAGCAAAAAATCTTTAGAAGGATTATATAAAATATATATTATTCATCAAGTAGAGCGACTAAATAAAGCAGCCGCTAATTCTTTGCTTAAATTTTTGGAGGAACCAGAGGCAGGGATTATAGCAATTTTAACAACAGGAAACATATTTCAAGTTTTAGAAACAATAAGAAGCCGCTGCCAAATCTTGTCTTTAACAAAAGAAAAAAAAGAGGAGATAGAAGAAACAACGATTTTGAGAGCAAAGATATATATTAAAAATAATATTTTTGAATTAGAACAAGAAGAGGAACAAGAAAAATATCATAATTTTATTCATAATGTAATTCATTTTATAGAATATGTTGAAAAAAAAGGAATTGATACATTGCTTTATACAAATAAATTATGGCACACAATGATAAAAGAAAAAGAGGAATTTTTATTAGCATTTGATATCATGATATTTTTTTATAATGATGTACTAAATATCAAATGTGGAAGAAATTTACATATTTTCTTTGATGAACAAACATTTATAAATGAATTAGCACTTAAAAATGAAATAGAACAAATATCTAAAAAAGTGAATATCATTATGGAATTGAAAAAGAAAATCAAAGTAAATATGAATAATAATCTTTTAATCGATAAATTAATATTAGAACTAACAAGGCGGTGAGAGAATGATAGAAGTAGTAGGAATTTCATTTGAAGAAAAAGGTAGAATGTACTATTTTTCACCAAATAATTTGAAACTAAAAAATAATATTACAGTAATAGTGGAAACAGACAAAGGAGAGCAGTTTGGAAAAGTAACAAAAGAAGCCTTTTCTATAGAAGAAAAAAAACTAATGTCTCCATTAAAAAACGTGGTTCGAATTGCCACCAAACAAGATTATTATGCAAATAAGAAAAACTTAAAAGATGCAGAAGAAGCACTCAAAAAATGTAGAGACTTAGCAATCAAAGAACATTTAAATATGCAGATTATAGATGCCCATTATACATTTGATAGAACACAACTTGTATTTCGTTTTTTAGCGGATGCGAGAGTTGATTTTAGAAATTTAGCAAAAGAGTTGGCTTCTATTTATAAAACTAGAATAGAATTACGGCAAGTGGGAGTACGTGACAAAGCAAAAGAAATTGGCGGAATCGGCCCATGTGGAAGACCTTTATGTTGCTCATGCTTTTTGAATGATTTTGAATCTGTTTCTATTAATATGGCAAAAAATCAAAATATCTCACTGAATCAAACAAAAATAAATGGTGCTTGTGGAAGATTATTATGTTGTTTAAAATATGAGGATGAAACCTATTCAGAATGTAGAAAGTGTTTACCTAAAATAGGAGAAATCATAGAGACAGAAGAAGGAAGAGGAAAAGTAGTGTCAGTTGATATTTTGAATAAAAAATATTCAGTGGAAATTTCAGGAATTGGTGTAAGAGAAGAAGAAGTTTGTGGAAATCATTAATTATGTATTGGGTTATGAAAATTTAAAGATTATTCAAGATAGTGATAGTTTTCGATTTTCAATTGATTCAATATTATTACCAAACTTTGTAACCATAAATAAAAATGTAAAAAAAATATTAGATATAGGAACAGGAAATGCACCAATCCCTCTTATTTTATCGACAAAAACAGAAGCACAGATAATTGGAATAGAAATTCAAAAGAAGAGTGCTGAACTAGCTAGGAAATCAGTAGTATTAAATAATTTGGAAAATCAAATTCAAATTATAGAGGATGATATTAGAAGTTATTCATTTGAAACAGACCAATATGATGTGATTACTTGTAATCCCCCTTTTTTTAAAGTATGCGAAAATTCTCATTTTAATGAAAAAGATGAGAAAACAATAGCACGTCATGAAGTAACATTAACTTTAGAAGATGTTTTAAGAGTAGCTCGAAAGTTATTAAAAAATGGTGGCGTTATCGCTTTGGTTCATAGACCTGAACGCTTGGTTGATATTTTAGTAGAAATGAGAAAGAATAATATTGAACCTAAAAAAATTCAATATGTATATCCAAATGCAAAAGAAAGTAGTCACATCCTATTAATAGAAGGAAAAAAGAATGGTAATTCTGGATTGAAAATTCTTCCCCCTTTATATGTACACCATAAAGATGGAAGCTATACAGAAGAAGTAATGAAGTATTTTTCATAAGTGAGGTGAGAAAAATGTCACAGAAAAGTTATGATAATAGTCCAACCTTATATTTGATTCCAACTCCTATTGGGAACATGGACGATATTACACTTAGAACGATTAAAATATTACAGTTTGTAGATGTTATATTTTCAGAAGATACAAGAGTAACAGGACAATTATTAAAAAGTTTAAATATAAAAAAGCCTTTAATCGCAAATCATGAACATAATGAAAGACAAAATAGTGAGAAGTTAATACAATTTTTAAAAGAAGGAAAAAATGTTGGACTAGCGAGTGATAGAGGAACTCCTATTATTAGTGACCCTGGATATGCTTTATCAAAAATAGCAATAGAAGCAGGATATAATGTAGTATCTCTTCCAGGAGCAACAGCTCTTATTCCAGCCCTCACTTCATCTGGGATAGAACCAAATCCATTTTTGTTTTATGGATTTTTAAGCAGTAAAGAAAGTAAAAGAAAAAAAGAACTCGAAAATTTAAAAGATTTTCCTTATACATTGATTTTTTATGAAGCACCACATCGAATAAAAGATACTCTTCAAAATATATCTCATATTTTTGGAGAACGAAATATCAGCATTTCAAGAGAAATAACAAAAAAATTTGAAGAAGTTTATCGTGGAACGATTAGTGAGGTGTTACTAGAAATAGAAGATGCCAAAGGAGAAATGGTATTAGTAGTTACTGGAAATCATGATGAAAAAAATTATGATTCTTTATCTATTATAGACCATGTTAATATTTATTTAACACAAGGTTATAATACAAAAGAAGCAATAAAAAAAGTAGCGAAAGATAGAAATGTAAAAACGAGTGAAATATATAATGAGTATCATGGGATAAAGCAGGTGGACTTATGAAAATGATAGTAGGATTAGGAAATCCAGGAAAAGAATATGAAAATACACGACACAATGTTGGCTTTATGGCAATTGATAAAATTGCTTTAAAAAATCATGTTACCTTGAACTCAAAAAAAGGAAATGGGATTTATACAATTTTTGAAAAAGAAGATGAAAAAATATTATTATTAAAACCGCTTACCTATATGAACCTATCTGGGGAAGCTGTGAAAGCATTGATGCAATATTATAAAATAGCAGTATCAGATATATTAATCATCAGTGATGATTTAGATATGCCAACTGGGAAAATTAAGTTGAAATATAAAGGAAGCTCAGGGGGCCATAATGGACTAAAAAACATAGAACAACATTTAAAAACACAAGAATATAAAAGACTAAAAATAGGAATTTCAAATAATAAAAATTATGATACAAAAGATTATGTATTAGGAAGATTTTCAATAGAAGAAAAGGAAAAAATAGATAGTGTACTAAATACAGTAATTGATATTTTTGACGATTTCTGTATAAATTCTTTTGAAAACGTCATGAATAAATATAATAAAAAATAGTTGTGATACAAATGTGTCACTTTTTTGGCGTATAGGAGGCAATTATATGAAACTTTTTCATTCCTTGTTCCCAAATGTTCAAACATCTGGAGAAATTACAGGATTAACCCAAGAATTAAAAATGATATATTTATATCAATTGTGGAATCTAAAAAAAAGAAATATTTTACTTGTAGCCAATAGTTTGTATGAAGCAAATAGGTGTTATCAAAGATTAAGTAAATATACAGAAGAAGTATATTTTTTTCCAATGGATGATTTTCTTACGAGTGAAGCCTTGGCTATTAGTCCAGAATTTAAAGTAACAAGATTAGAAACATTAAATCATTTCATATCAAAAAATAATGGAATTATTGTAACCAATTTAATGGGTTTTTTACGTTTTCTTCCCTCTAAAGAAACATATAAAAAGGCCAGAATAAAAATGCATGTTCATGACCAAATTGATATGCATCAAGTGATAGAACAATTATTAAGACTTGGATATATCAAGGAAACGATTGTCAATAAAACAGGAGAAATTGCGATAAGAGGTTTTGTTTTAGACATATTTCCATTAGGAGCAAGTCATCCAATTCGAATCGAACTGTGGGGAGATGAAATTGATTCTATTAGAGAATTTGATGTTGATAGCCAGCTAACCATTACAGAAATAGAAGAAATCGAGATAACTTCAAATACAGAGTTTTTAATCGATGAGATTTTAGATATAGAACCAAAACAAAGAGAATTGGGAAATTATATACAGCCTTCAATGCTATTGGACTTTGTAGAAAGTCCTATATTGGTGTTTGAAAATTATGAAGATGTTAAGAGAGGTTATCAAACATTATCAGAAGAAATATTTGAATATCAAAATAATAATCATGAAAAATATCCTTATATGCATTCTTTAGAAAATATAAAAGCAAATGATATATTATATTTAAACAACTTTGATAATCAAATCAATGGAGAAAATAAAAGAGAACAATTTCACTCACAGGAGCTAGAAATATTACATGGAGCAAGCGAGAAAGTAAAAGCAGAAATATTAAAATATAGAAAGAAAACAATTATTATTTGTGTATCGAATCGTTATCAAGTTAATAAATTACTAGAAGAATGGAATGATATTTCAATTGCTTTTACTTCAATAAATGAAATAGTAGAGAATGCGATTAATATAGTAATCTATCCAATAACGCAGGGATTTCTATTTAAAGAGTATGTGGTTATTAGTGAACGAGAATTATTTGCGAAACAAGATTATTCTAGTAAATATAAAAGTAACTTTAAAATAGGAACAAAAATAAAAAATTTATCCAGTCTAGAAGAAGGAGACTATGTAGTTCATGTCGCCCATGGAATTGGAAAATATTGTGGATTAAAAACATTAGTAAAAAATGGTTTTAAAAAAGATTATTTGAATATTGAATATAAAGATGGCGACCATTTATATGTACCAGTAGAAAAGATAGAATTTATTCATAAATATTCATCTAAAGATACAGCAATGCCAAAACTGAGTAAATTAGGCGGAACAGAATGGCAGAAGAAAAAATTAAAGGCAAGAGAACGAGCGGAAAGTATCGCAGGAGAGTTATTAGAACTTTATTCTTCAAGAGAATCCATAGAAGGTTTTGCATTTGAAGAAGATTCAAAAGAACAATTGGAATTTGAAAAAGAATTTCCATATCAAGAAACATTAGACCAAATAAAAGTATCTACAGAAATCAAAAAGGATATGGAAAAACCACATCCTATGGATAGACTACTATGTGGAGATGTTGGTTATGGAAAAACAGAAGTAGCATTTCGTGCCATTTTTAAAGCAATTCATTCAGGAAAACAAGTAGCATTTCTTTGTCCAACGACCATATTATCAGGGCAACATTATAGAAATGCAATAGAACGCTATCAAAATTATCCGTTTAATATTTGTCTTCTAAATCGATTCGTCAAGCCAAAACAATTGAAAGAAAATTTAAAGAAAATAGAAGAAGGAAAAATAGATTTGGTCATAGGGACACATCGTTTATTAAGTGATGATGTAAAATTTAAAGATTTGGGATTATTGGTCATTGATGAAGAACAGAGGTTTGGAGTAAAACATAAAGAAAAGATAAAGCAGTACAAAAATAATATTGATGTATTAACTTTATCAGCAACTCCAATTCCAAGAACCCTTCAAATGTCAATCGCTGGGATTAGAAGTATGTCTTTAATAGAAACACCTCCAGTAAATCGTTATCCTGTTCAGACTTATGTATTAGCAGAAAATGCGCAAATGATAAAAGATGCTGTTTATAAAGAATTAGGGAGAAATGGACAAGTTTTTATCTTATATAATCATATTGAAAGTATGGAAAGAAAAGAGCAAGAAATAAAACAATTGATACCAGAGGCTAGAATAATCAGTGTGCATGGTCAGATGGATAAAAATGATATGGAAGATAAAATTCTGGATTTTATAAATCAAAAGTATGACATTTTATTATGTACAACAATTATTGAAACAGGAATTGATATGCCAAATGTGAATACATTAATCATTTTAGAAGCAGATTACTTTGGCTTATCACAACTTTATCAAATTAGAGGAAGAGTAGGAAGAAGTAATAAAATTGCTTATTGTTATTTGATGTATACTCCAGGAAAAAGTTTGTCTGAAATAGCAACCAAACGATTAACAGTCATTAAAGATTTTACAGAATTAGGAAGTGGATTTTCAATTGCCATGAGAGATTTATCAATACGTGGAGCAGGGGACGTATTAGGGAGTGAACAAGCTGGCTTTATTGATACTGTAGGAATAGATTTGTTTTTAGAAATGTTAAACGAAGCAGTAGAAAAGAAAAAGGGAAATATAATTGAAGAAAAGAAAGAAGAAGAACAACCATTACTAGATGTAGAAACAGCAATAGATAATGATTATGTTTCAGATACTGAATTAAAAATTGAAATTCATCAAAAAGTAAATCAAATTAATTCAAAAGAAAAACTTTTGGAAGTTAAAAAAGAAATAGAAGATAGATTTGGTAAAATTTCTGATTCATTAGAAATTTATATGTATGAACAGTGGTTTGAAAAATTAGCTCATCAATTAGATATAGAAAATGTGAAGCAAACAAAAAATTCTATTGAATTAATTTTGAATCCTAAAAAAATGAAATTAATAGATGGAGAAAAATTATTTTTAAAAGCTTCTGAATTGTCAAGGTCAATTCGTTTTAGTAGTCGTTTTTCAAGATTAGTAATCACTTTAGATATTGTTCATTTGGATAAACATTATATTTATTATTTAATAGAACTTTTAGAAATTTTAGAAAAATGCCAATCGTAATTTTATGAAAATGTTACTATTTAAAGTTAAATAATATAGAAATATGTATATTTATATTTTTCTTCTAAAATGAAAGAATTATGATATAATAGTGATAACAAACTGTTATAGTTGGTTTAGTAAGGAGTGAAAAAATGAAAAAACTACTACAAATGGGATTGTGCTGTTTATGCTGTGTTGGATTTTTATGTGGATGTGATAGTAATGACACTGATACAAAAAATCCTGGTAAAGACAATAACCAAGAAACGGAGAATAAGGATAAAGAAAAAGAAAAATACGCCTTGGGAAAAGCTTTTAAGTTTGATGATTTAGAAATTACAATTGGAAGCGAATTTACATATGCAATTGTTGACAATAAATATTCTGACCATCATCAAAAAGAAGTTATTAAAATTCCTGTAACTGTGAAAAATTTATCAGAAGAAACTCATGGATTAAATATGTTTTACTATGATTTTTATGGTTCTAAGGGAACTGAGCTAGATTCAGTATCTGCTTATTTCTCAGAAGATAGTGTAGATTTTGCTGGAGATTTAAGAACAGACGCATCATATACAAAGTATTTCTATGTATTATATGATGGAGATGGAACATATACAATTGAATTTAATGATTTTAGTGAAAAAATCAGTATTGATTTTGAAGTAAAAAAAGCACAATAAAGAAAAAAGTTGGATTTTCCAACTTTTTATTTTGCTTCATATTGTGCCATAATATTTGGAACAACTTGTTTTTTACGAGAAACAATATTTGGTAAATAAGTTCCCTCTTGAATGGTTCTAAGTCCATATGCAGAACGAAGTAAACTAGCTCCTTCATTACTATATAAAATATAAGAACCATTTTCAATAATATCAGTTATAAATAGAGCTGTAAAATAATAATCATTCTCCATAGAAACTTGGTTTAATAAATCAACATAAGCATCTTTGTTAGATAAAATTTCTTCAGCATTGGTTGTTGTAATTTGACCAATTCCCATTTTTCTATCCCCTAATGGAAAAATTTTAAAGTCTGTATAAAGGACTTCATAAGGTGTTTTTCCTTTTATACTAGAACCAGCTTTTAACATATTAATTCCATATTCTTTATAATCTATTCCTATTAAATTACTTAATTCAGTAACAACACTTCTATCAAGATCTGTTGTTGTAGGTGATTTTAAAATAAGCGTATCAGATAAAATTCCAGATAACATTAATCCTGCCATTTGTTTTGGAATTGGAATTAGATTTTCATTGTAAAGCTGATATATAATTGTATTTGTACTACCTACTGGCATATTTCTAAAGTTAATAGGCATAGATGTTCCAATTGTTCCAATATTATGGTGGTCTATAATTTCCATAATTTCCGCTTCTTCTAAACCAACAACACTTTGGTCATAAGAATTATGGTCAACTAAAATAACTTTGTGACGTTTTACTTCGTTTGCATCTGAAAGTCTTAACATTCCTAAACATTTTTCATCCCTATTGATAACAGGATAATAGCTATATTTCGTTTGATTAGCTATAGAAATAAATTCCTTGACATCATCTAATTCTTGAATGCACAAAACATTTTTAACAGATACAATTTCACTTGCATATTTACATAAATTAAAAATTCTGGTTACTTTAAATGTGTCATAATCGGTTTTAATGATATTAACCTTATTTGCTTTTGCAATTTCAACATGTTCAGGTTTAATATTAGAACCTCCTGTTAAAATAATTAAACGAGCCTTATTGTTGACTGCATATTCAATAACGCTATGTCGATCTCCCATAATAACAATACTAGAGCGGTCTATTTTTATTGTTTCAATAATTGTTGTACTTTTATATGATGCAACAAAAGCTTCCCCTTCTATTTCTTCATCAAAACGAGTAAGTGCAGTTCCATTTAAAACTTCTAAAATATTATCATAAGAAGCTTTTAAATGATGTAATTCATTGGATAATTGGTCTTCTGCGATATCACCCATACTCAGAATTCCAACTAAATGTTGTGCTTCATCAACAACTGGAATTTTGTGAATTTTTGCATTTGTCATTGCCAAGAATCCTTGATAGACAGAAGTTTTATCTGTGATGAAATATTTTTTTGAATAATTTAAATCTTTGACTTTTACTTTTACATCGTTTAGATATTTTGGGATATCCACTTTAAAATAATCTAACGCATATTTTGTTTCATTGTTTATTTCACTTAATACGACAGGTACTGCATTTATTCCTAATTGGTTTTTTAAGTAAGAAAGGGTAATCGCTGCGGTGACACTGTCAGTATCTGGTCTTCTATGACCAAAAACGTAAACTTTTTCCATAAACTCCTCCTTAAAATCCGTATATACGATTATACCATATTTTTGAAAAAGTGTCGTATAAAATTGTTATTTCATCACAAAATATGGTTAGAAAGTGAGGGAAATATGAAAGCAACTGGTGTTGTAAGAAGAATTGATGAATTAGGTAGAATTGTGATACCAAAAGAGATCAGGAAAACATTACGTATTAAAGAGGGTGAAAATCTAGAAATTTATATAGATAATGAATCCATTATATTAAAAAAATATTCTTCTATTCATAGTTTAGATGAATTTGCCCAAAAACTAACAGATACAATTTCTAATTTACTAAAGAAAAATATAATAATTACAGATAGTGATAGTATAGTCGCTATATCAGGAGAACTGAAAAAGAAATATTTGGGACAGAAAATAAGTGATGAATTAGAAACGATAATAAAGAAAAGAAGTCAAATATTGGAAAAAAACATAAAATCAATTAAAATATCGGAAATAGAAGAAACTGGGAGTTATACATATGCCCCTATTATAGCAAATGGAGATGCCTTAGGGATTGTACTCATATTATCAAAAACAGAAACGTTGTCTGAAGCAGAAGAACAAATAGTTAAAATAGTTGCTAATTTTCTAGCGAAACATCTTGAACAATAATAGAAAACATGATATAATGACCTCGTTTTAAAAACTTTGAAAGAGAGAATACTAGCAATTATTCAAAGAGAACTTACATTTGGTGAAAGTAGGTAATAGGAACTAGTACGAATGGCTCTGGAGTTGTTTATCTGAATTTTTTAGGATAAACCGCGATTTGCGTTACAAAAGCAAGGTAAAATAAGTATGTGTAGTTCTTACAAGAAAAGCTTATTTTATAAAAAAAGGTGGTACCACGTTATCCCACGTCCTTTTATTTGGACGTGTTTTTTTCTTTTTTGAAAGATTTTTAAGACGAATTTCGTATAATAAAAGTGGAGGTATGATGAATGGCAAGATATTTTGAAAAAATTAGTTGGGAACAATGGAAAAAAGATATCGGGAATAATAGAGAAGTTTACGAGAATCATGAGCTTCCAAAACGTCAAACAAAATTTAGCGCAGGCTATGATTTTAAAAGTCCTATTGATGTTATTTTACATCCAGGCGATGTAAAGAAAATTCCAACAGGTGTAAAAATAGCGATGAATGAAGATGAAATGCTAATGCTTGTTGTAAGAGGTTCGGTAGGATTTAAATACAATGTGCGAATGACGAATCAAGTTGGAATATTTGAAAGTGATTATTTTAATAATATATCTAATGAAGGACATGCATGGATCAGTCTTCAAAATCATAGCAATGAAGATTTTATAATAAAAGTGGGAGATCGAATTGGACAAGGAATTTTTACAAAATTTTTGATGGTTGATAACGAAGAAGCGATAGAAACGGAAAGACAAGGTGGATTTGGTAGTACCAATAAGGAGGAAAGAAAATGAAAGAAAAATTTTATATATCAACGGCAATTGCTTATACATCAGGAAAACCCCATATAGGAAATACTTATGAGATTGTGTTAGCAGATGCGATCGCACGCTTTAAAAGATTAATGGGATATGATGTTTATTTCCAAACTGGAACAGATGAACATGGTGAAAAAATAGAAATAAAAGCCAAAGAAGCAGGAAAAAAACCTCAGGAATTTGTTGATGAAATTGCACTTGAAGTACGCAGAATTTGGGATGTTATGAATACTAGTTATGATTGTTTTATGAGAACAACCAACCCAACGCACGAAGAGTGTGTAAAAAAAATCTTTAAACGTCTTTATGAACAGGGTGATATTTATAAAGATGAATATGAAGGACTATACTGTACACCTTGTGAATCATTTTTTACTGAAACGCAGTTGATAGATGGAAAATGTCCAGATTGTGGAAGAGATGTTCATAAAATGAAAGAGGAAGCTTATTTCTTGAAATTAAGCAAATATAGTAAACAATTGGAAGAATATATAGAAACCCATCCACATTTCATTGAACCAGAAAGCCGAAAAAATGAAATGATCAATAACTTTATTAAACCAGGTTTACAGGATTTATGTGTTTCTAGAACGTCGTTTACATGGGGAGTTCCAGTAGAATTTGACCCAGGGCATATTGTGTATGTTTGGATAGATGCATTAAGTAATTATATTACTATGTTAGGATATAATCCAGAAGGGGAAAGCAGTGAGCGTTTTCATAAATATTGGCCAGCAGATTTGCATTTAATTGGAAAGGACATTTTAAGATTTCATACAATTTATTGGCCTATTATTTTAATGGCTTTAGATTTACCACTTCCACATCAAGTATTTGGTCATCCTTGGTTACTTTGCGGAAATGATAAAATGAGCAAATCAAAAGGAAATATTATTTATGCTGATGATTTGGTTAGTCTATTTGGAACAGATGCAGTTAGATATTATTTGTTGCACGAAATCCCATTTGCAAGTGATGGAACATTTACTTATGAACTATTAATTGAAAGAATTAATTCTGATTTGGCAAATATTTTGGGAAATCTAGTAAATCGTACTATTTCAATGTCTAAGAAATATTTTGATGGAATGGTAAAAGAACCAGTAGCACCAGAAGCAATAGATCAAGAATTAATAAATATTGTAAGTAATGCTCCAAAAAGAGTAGAAGAAAAAATGAATGAATATCGTGTAGCAGACGCAATTGATGAAGTATTTGAAATTTTTAGAAGAAGTAATAAATATATAGATGAAACAATGCCATGGGCACTTGCAAAAGATTCAGAGAAACAGAGTCGCTTAGCAACAGTACTTTATAACTTATTGGAAGCCATTCGTTCTGGAGCCGTATTGTTACAAGCTTTCTTACCAGAAACAGCAGATGCAATATTCAAACAATTAAATACAGAAAATCGATTTATAGAATCCTTAAAAGAATTTAATGGTTTAGATGTTGGAATTAAGCTGAATGAGCCTTCCCCTTTATTTGCACGTATTGATAAAGATAAAAAATTGTTAGAAATAGAAGAATATAATAGAAATAAGATGTAAATAGTTGTAAATTGTCGAACAAAAAAGTTACTATTTAGTTGCTTTTATTATTTTAAACATGCTATAGTTATAGTGTTGTTTAAAAAATAGAGGGAGAAAATATGACTACTAAGAATAAAGATATGAAGTGGGTTGTATTAGGTTTCATCGCTGTTTCATTGTTAGTTTTTGGTAGTATTGTAGTAGAGAAAAATATAGTAGACATGATTTACTTAACTTGTGTTTTAGTATATTTTGTCCGTTATATTTTTATAAAAGTGAGAAGTTGAAAATCATATCGATTAATGGTATGATTTTTTTGGTGATAATATGATGATAGATACGCATTGCCATTTGTGCAAAGAAGATTATGAGAATATAGAATTCATTGTTAATAATATGGGGCATAATAGAATGATAGCAGCAGGAGTCAATGATACAACAAATCAAGAAGTATTAGAACTAATAAAAGAGTATCCCACTGTTTATGGAGCCATAGGTATTCACCCAACAGAAGTAGGAATTAGTAGTCAAAGTTCCTTAGAATGGATTGAGGACAATTTAAAAGAAGATAAAATAGTTGCCATTGGAGAAATTGGTTTAGACTATCATTATGGAATAGAAGAAAAAGAAAAGCAGATGCAATTCTTTAAAAAACAACTTGATCTAGCTAGAAAATATAATAAACCAGTAGTGATACATAGTAGAGATGCTATTGAAGATACCTATAATATCATGAAAGAATATAAAGGTGTAAAAATGGTATTGCATTGCTATAGTGGCAGTGTAGAAATGGCAAAACGTTTTTTGGAATTAGATGTTTACTTTGGAGTAGGAGGAGTACTGACATTTAAAAATAGCCGAATTTTAAAAGATGTGGTATCTTTTTTACCACTAGACCATATATTATTAGAAACAGATAGTCCTTATTTGGCTCCAGAACCATTTAGAGGTTCAAAAAATGAGCCAAAGAATGTCCTATTAGTCGCTGAAACTTTAGCTTCAATAAAAGGAATCTCTGTAGAAGAAGTAATAGATATTACAACTAAGAATGCATTTTCTAGATTTGACTTGAATAAATCTCTATGATAATATGATAGTAGGGGAATAACATAAGAGGTGAATCATATGAATATTGCCATTCTAACTACAATTGGAAAATGGGCGAGTTGTTTGTTAATTGGATTTGTTTCTATTTTTAGTGGTTCTGTGATAAAAAAAGAATTATTAGAAGCAACAAATGTGAATGAAAATAAAAGTTATAGTGCTTTGAATGAAACAATTCCTTATGAAACAAAAGTTGTATACAATTCAAAGACTCCTTCAACAATTAAAAAAGTACTAGTATCAGGTGAAGTAGGGATTACTACAATAAAAGAAAATGATGAGAAAGTAATTGTGAAAGAGCCAGTAACAGAAATCATAGAACAAGGAACAGGAGCAGCAGGAGAATATGTCGGTCGAATTACTGGTTATGGTCCTGATTGTCCTGGTTGTAGTAGTACAGGAACTGTTGCTTGCCATACTGAAAATCGAGGAAAGCATAGTTTAATAACGAATGGAATTTATTATGAAGATAAAGAATATGGAAAAGTAAGAATACTATCAGCAGCATCAGCATTTCCATGTGGAACTATAATAAAAGTAGATAATGGGAAAATAGAACCATTTTATGGCGTTGTTTTAGATCGTGGTGGATCAATGAATAGTGCTTGGAAAAATGGAACTGTTTGGATAGATTTAGCCTATGCTTCATCAGCAGATGCAATAGCAGGAGGCATCACTGGAAGAAATATAAAATTTAGTGTACAAAGATGGGGATTTTAACCCTCTTTTTTGTTGAAAAAAGAAAGAAAAGTAGTTATAATAAATAAAACGACGATTGGAGGAACTTATGGAATATTCACCGAAAAAACTTTCTGATATTTTAGAAAGGCATGGATTTAATTTTAAAAAAAGTTTTGGCCAGAACTTTATTGTAGATGAAAATATTATTGATGCTATTATATATAAATCAAAAATAACTCCAAATACTTTGGTTTTAGAAATTGGACCAGGAGCAGGAGCCCTTACTTATAAGTTAAGTGAAGTGGCTAAAAATGTATTATGTTTTGAGATCGATACAAAATTAAAACCAGTGTTGGAAGAACTATTAAAAGAAAAACAAAATGTAGAAATCGTGTTTGAGGATTTTTTAACCGCTAATGTAAAAGAAAAACTTTCTTCTTACACATATGAGACCTTATATGTAGTAGCAAATTTACCTTATTATATAACAACTCCAATTATTATGAAGTTAATAGAAGAAAAAATTCCAGTTAGTAAAATTGTTATCATGGTCCAAAAAGAAGTTGGAGATAGATTTAAAGCATCTCCAGGAACGAAAGATTATAGTTCTTTATCTATCTTTTTAAATTATTATTTTGAAGTGAAAAAATTAATGGATGTTAGTAAACATGTATTTATTCCAAAACCAAATGTGGATAGTATTATTATCGAAATGAAAAAGAAGAAAACTCAAAGGCAAGTGATAGATGAGGAATATTTTTTTAAATTGATCAGAGATAGTTTTAAACAAAAAAGAAAAACGATAAAAAATAATTTAAAAGAGTATCCACTAGAGATTATTGAGCAAGTATTAAAAAAGAATGGTTTTGACTTAAGTGTAAGAGCAGAGCAATTATCACTTGATATATTTATTGATATAGCAAATAGCGTTAGTAAAGGTGTGTGTAGTAATGATTAATAAAAAATGGGATGTTATGTTGGAACAAGAATTTAAAAAGGACTATTTTAAGAAATTAGGTGTATTTATTAGAGATGAATATCAACATAGAATTGTATATCCAGAATATAAAAATATATTTAATGCTTTGAGATATACAGATTATGATGAAGTAAAAGTAGTTATTTTAGGACAAGATCCTTATCATGGAGAAAGAGAAGCTCATGGACTGTCTTTTTCTGTACAAGAAGGTGTTCCAATGCCGCCTTCTTTGCAAAATATTTTTAAAGAATTGGAAGATGATATTGGGGTAAAACGAAGTTGTAGTGATTTAACTGACTGGGCCAAAAAGGGAGTATTATTATTAAACTCTATTATGACTGTTGTAAAAGATAGACCATTATCGCATAAAGAAAAAGGATGGGAAATATTTACAGATAATATTATAAGGATGCTTAGTGAGAGAGAGGAACCTATTGTTTTCATTTTGTGGGGAAGTTATGCAAGAAGTAAAAAAGTACTGATTACAAACCCAAAACATAAAATAATAGAGAGTGTCCATCCTTCACCATTATCTGCATATCGAGGCTTTTTTGGAAGTAAACCCTTTTCTAAGACAAATGAATTTTTAGAGAATATGTATGGAAAAGGGATTGATTGGTAATGATTGAAGAAACAATCAGAAAATTAAAGATTGACTCAAAGGAACCAATTGTAATCGCAGTATCAGGCGGCCCAGACTCTATGGCGTTGCTATCTTTATTAGACTCTTATTTTGAGAATATCATATGTGCCCATGTACATCATAATACAGGAAGAATAGGGCAAGATGAAGATGAAAAATTTGTAAAAGATTACTGTAAAAAACATCATTATACTTTTGAAAGTATGAAAATTGAAGATTATGACAAAAACAATTTTCATAATCAGGCACATAAAATAAGGTATCATTTTTTTGAAATAATTATGAAAAGGTATCATAGTCATTACCTTTTTACAGCGCATCATGGAGATGATTTGATAGAAACGATGTTATTTAGAATGATGAGAGGTTCCACTATAGATGCATTACATGGTTTTTCAGAAATTTCAAAAAAAAATGATTATACAATAGTTAGACCTTTACTAAAATATACAAAAGAAGAATTGCTAAAATATAATGCTCAAAATAATATTCCATATCAAATAGATAGCTCAAATGATAAAGACGTTTATACAAGAAATCGAATTCGGAAAAATATATTGCCTTTTTTAAAAAAAGAGCATAGAAATGTACATTTAAAGTTTTTAAAGTTAAGTCAAGAATTAGAGCAAATGGAACGCTTTATCCAAAAGGAAGCAGAAAAAGAAAAGAAAGTTCGTTTTTGTAGTAATATATTAGATGTTTCTTGTTGGAATCGTTTAGAAAAGATTATTGCCAAGCGAATATTGCAACTTATATTGAGTGATATATATAAAGAGAAGCAAGAATTATTAGAAACAATTCATATTGAGTTATTAGAAAATTTAATTATGAACGCAAAATCAGGCACAAAGTTAATATTTCCAAACAATTTAGTGATAAAAAAAGAATATCGCAAAATATTATTTGGAGAACAAAAAGGGACTTCTTATGAGATGATCTTAGAACATGATATCAGACTTCCAAATGGGCATGAAATAAGGTTCGTGAAGGAAGAAGAGTCAGACTCAAATTTTGTTTGCCGGTTAAAAAAAGAAGAGATAGAATTTCCACTTTTCGTAAGAACAAGGAAAGAACATGATAAAATGGAAGTAAAGGGATTAAACGGAAGTAAAAAAATAAAAGAAATTTTTATAAATTCTAAAGTACCAGAACATACTAGAATATCATATCCGATTGTTACAGATAAAACAGGAAAAATAGTCTGGCTTCCTGGAGTGAAAAAATCGAAATTTGATAAAACAAAAGAAGAAAAATATGATATAATACTTAGGTACTATTAAGGAGGGAAAAGATTAAATGAATAAAAAAGCTGTGAAAAGAGGGTTAGTACCATATTTGTTTTTATTTCTAGTCATAGCTAGTGTCATGTATTTTTTCAATATAATTAATCAAAAAGTAAATAATATTACGTATGATAAATTTATAGAAGCAGCAGAAAAGGGAGACGTAACAGAAATCAAGGTGATTCCTAGAAGTAGTGCTTATGTTTATGAGATTCGAGGAAAGCTGAAAGATTATAATGAAAATGAAACCTTTATATTAAAGCTGCCACTAGCAGAAGAATCAATGACAAAATTAATGGATTTAGAAGCAGAACATAAATTTAAGTTAGAGACAATCAGTGATCCTGATTCTAATAAAATTGTATTGTTCTTAATTAATATTGTGCCAATGTTGATTTTATTAGGCGGAGCCTTTTTCATAATCACAAGACAAATGGGAAGTGCTAATAAATCAATGGATTTTGGAAAAAGTAGAGCACGGTTATCAGAAAATAATAAAAAAGTTACATTTAAAGATGTTGCTGGATTAGATGAAGAAAAAGAGGAAGTTGCAGAATTAATAGATTTCTTAAAAAGCCCTAAAAAATTTCAATCATTAGGTGCCAGAATTCCGAAGGGGGTTTTATTAGTGGGGCCTCCAGGAACAGGAAAGACTTTGTTAGCGCGTGCAGTAGCAGGAGAAGCAAATGTGCCATTTTACTATATTAGTGGTAGTGAATTTGTAGAATTATTTGTTGGTGTAGGAGCAAGTCGTGTAAGAGATATGTTTAAGCAGGCAAAACAAAGCGCTCCATGTTTAATTTTTATTGATGAAATAGATGCTGTAGGACGTCAAAGAGGTGCAGGATTAGGTGGCGGACATGATGAAAGAGAGCAAACCTTAAATCAGTTGTTAACGGAGATGGATGGTTTTGGAGCAAATGAAGGAATTATTATTATAGCAGCAACAAATCGCCCAGATGTTTTGGATCCAGCTTTACTTCGTCCTGGAAGATTTGATAGACAAGTGACAGTTAATCTGCCTGATATAAAAGGAAGAGAAGAAATATTGAAAGTTCATGCAAGAGGAAAAACGTTCAGTAAAGCAGTAGAACTTTCCAATATTGCCAAAAGAACAGTTGGATTTAGTGGAGCTGATTTAGAAAATTTACTAAATGAAGCAGCTTTGCTTGCAGTTAGAAGAAATAAAAAAGCAATTAGTATGACAGAAATTGATGAAGCTCATGACCGTGTATTGATGGGACCAGCTAAAAAAAGTCATAAATATACAGAGCATGAAAAGAAAGTGGTTGCTTACCATGAAGCAGGGCATGCCGTTTTAGGATTATGCTTAGATGGAGCAAATGAAGTTCAGAAAATAACGATTGTTCCACGTGGATCAGCAGGTGGATATAATTTAATGTTACCAAAAGAAGAAACTTATTTACAAACCAAGAGTGAGTTATTAGGAATGATTAGTGGACTACTTGGAGGGCGTGTAGCAGAAGAATTTATTTTTCATGAAGTGACTACTGGGGCACATAATGATTTTGAAAAAGCGACAAAAATTGCTCGTGCTATGGTAACAGAATATGGTATGAGTGAATTAGGACCAGTTCAATTCGAGCATCAAGAATCTAGTGTCTTTTTGGGAAGGGATTATAATAAAAGTAAGAATTTCTCAAGTCAAGTTGCATTTGAAATTGATCAAGAACAGAGAAAGATTATTCATGAATGTTATGAAAAAGCAAAATCTGTTATTTATGAAAATAAAAAGCTATTAGATTTAATAGCAACAACATTGTTAGAATATGAAACAATAACAAAAGAACAAATTGAATATCTTGTAAAAAATGGCTGTATGCCTGATGATGATAAAGAAATAGATGAAAGTGAATTTAAAGAAGCTAGTCTGAAAGATTTATCGTTAAAAGAATTACAAGAAATAGCAAAAGAAAAAGGACTTGAAGACATAGATAATTTAACAAAAGAAGAATTAGCAGAAAAGTTAGAAGGATTAGAAAAATAATCTTTCTTTTTTTTATAAAAATAATAACAGAAAGATTTAATAATTTATTGAATTATATTGTTTAAAAAAGAAGAGATAATGTGTATAAATAAAGGTATCAATAAGTTTGGGAAATATCTTTTTAGATTTTTCAAAAATTAAGATAGCTATCGATAAATATTTATGATAAAATATGATATAGAACGTAATTAGGAAATGGTGATGTAAATGGGAAAAATAATAGCCTTAGTTAATCAAAAAGGAGGCGTAGGAAAAACAACTTCAAGTATTAATTTAGCAGCCTCTTTAGGTGCTTTAAGAGAAAAGGTATTATTAGTTGATTTAGATCCCCAAGGAAATGCAACAACTGGGGTCGGAATTGATAAGGGAGAAGTAAAGAAAAATGTTTATAATCTAATGATAGATGATGCAGAATTAAATGAAGTAATCATTAAAACGAAATTTAAAAATCTTTATATTATCCCATCTAATATTGTATTAGCAGGAGCCAATCCAGAACTATTACAAAGAAGTATAGTAGAACCAGGATTTCAAAAAAATGCGCAATTGAAAAAATATTTAGATGAGGCAAAATCTATGTTTGATTATGTTATTATTGACTGTCCACCATCTTTAGAAACCTTGACATTAAATGCTTTGACTGCTTCAGACTCAGTTATAATTCCTGTACAGTGTGAATTTTTTGCCCTAGAGGGAATTATGCAGTTATTAAATACAATTATGCTAGCACAAAAAAATCTGAATCCAACATTGGATATAGAAGGCGTATTATTAACTATGTTAGACAATCGTACTAATTTAGGATTAGAAGTAGTAGAGGATATCAAAAGCTATTTTAAAGAACGAGTTTATGATACTATTATTCCTAGACTAGTTCGTTTATCAGAAGCTCCAAGTCATGGGAAACCAATTATTGCTTATGATCCAAATAGTCGAGGAACAGAAGCATATCTTAATTTAGCAAAGGAGGTATTAGAAAGAAATGGAAAATAGAAGAGCATTGGGTAGAGGTCTTGAACAACTTTTCAATAGTGATAATTTAGATATTGAAAGTATGGAAAGACAAATTTATGAGACAACTTCAAAAGAAGAAATTATGGAACTTGATATTTCTGAACTTCGTCCAAATCCATATCAGCCTCGTAAAGTATTTAAAGATGAAAGTTTAGCAGAACTTGCTAATTCAATTAAAGAACATGGTGTGTTCCAACCTATTATTGTTAAAAAAAGCATTAAAGGTTATGAAATCGTAGCTGGAGAAAGAAGATATCGTGCTAGCAAAATGGCTGGATTAGATAAAATTCCAGCAATCATTAGACAATTTACAGATGAGCAAATGATGGAAATAGCTCTTTTAGAAAATCTACAAAGAGAAAATTTAAGTGCGATAGAGGAAGCTGAAGCATATAGAAGAATGATAGAAAGCTTAGATATTACGCAAGAAGAATTATCAAGAAGAATAGGAAAAAGTAGAAGCCATATTACAAATATCTTAGGATTATTAAGATTACCAAAAGAAGTTCAAACAGAAGTAGCGAATGGAACGATTAGTATGGGACATGCTAGAGTATTAAGTAAATTAGAATCTGAGGAACGAATTATTGAACTTGCGCACCAAATTATTGAAGAAAAATTGCCAGTTCGAGAAATAGAATCAATAGCTTCAGATAAGAGTGTAGAAAAAAAAGTAAAAATTCATAGGCAAAAAGAAAGTAATAATGACTATAAATATGTAGAAGATTTATTGAGAGAAAAATTAGATACAAAAGTAAAAATAAAAGATAAAAAAGTAGAAATACATTTTAGTAACGTTGCAGATTTGAATAGAATTTTAGAAATTTTAAATGTAAAGGAGTAATGTATGGAAACTTTAAAAGAGGCTCTATTGATCAAAGAAGTTATAGAACCTTCATTAATTATTCTTTGTAGTGTTCTAATTTATATATTTATTGGAAAAATAATAAAGCGTTTTTCTAAAATGCCAGTGAAGCGATTGGATCACAAAAAACGACAAACCATATTGACCGTATTGAAAAGTATTATAAAATATATTATTTTATCAATTGATATTCTATTAATATTAAATGTGTATGGGATTGATACAAAAGCTATATTAGCCTCATTTGGGGTAATAGGAGCAGTATTAGGACTTGCTATGCAAGATCTATTAAAAGATATTATTGCAGGTATTTCTATTTTATTTGAAGACCAATTCCGGGTAGGAGATTGGATTGAAGTGGGTGGCTTTAAAGGAGAAGTTATTTCTTTAGGTCTAAAAACCACAAGAATAAAAGCATATACAGGGGAAACAAAGATTATTTCTAATCGAACATTAACAGAAGTAACTAATTTTAATATGCATAGTTCTATGGCGATTGTTGATGTACAAGTAGCTTATGAATCTAATCTTCAGAAAGTTGAAAAAGTATTATCTACTGTTTGTGTAGAGGAACAAGAGAAAATTCCTATGTTAAAAGGGAAAATAGAATTGTTAGGAGTCCAATCTTTAGGAGAAAATGGAATAGTATATCGAATTGTTGCTCCTTGTAAAGCAATGGAACAATATGGTGTAGAGAGATTGCTTAGAAAGGCAATAAAACTAGCATTGGATAAGAATCATATTATAATTCCTTATCTACAGGTGGTGATACATAATGAAAGAATATAAAGTAGGAAGTATTGTAATTATGAAAAAAGGTCATCCATGTGGTACCAACGAATGGGAAATTACTAGAGTTGGCGCTGATATTAAAATAAAATGTAATGGATGTGGAAGATGCATTATGCTTCCAAGAATAGAATTTAATAAAAAAATGAAAAAAGTAGTCAGTGAGTAGGAGGAACTATGAAGAAAAAAAATAAAAAGAAATTTATGCTAGGGCCAGTAATAACGATCATTTTATTAACTTTTTTAATTATGTTTTTAAGCTCTATCTTTGCTATTGTAGGAATACAAGGTCATAAAACAGCTATTGTAAATGGGACTTTAGAATCTTCTCTTGTAACTGTAAAAAATATTTTTACAGTAGAAGGAATAAAATATATTTTTAGCAATATTGTTATTAATTTTCGTTCCTTTGAACCACTAGTACTCATTATTATGTCTTTTATTGCAGTTGGTATTGGAGATTCAAGTGGGTTATTCAAAGCTATTTTTTCGCCTTTTAAAAAATTAAATGCAACAACAACAACTTTTATAATTTTTTTGCTTGGTATAATTTCTTCTATTATTGGAGAATATAGTTATATTATTTTAATTCCTTTAGTAAGTGCCATGTACAAGTATTTAGGGAAGAATCAAATGCTTGGAGTGTTAACTATATTTTTAGGAATTACATTAGGATATGGTACAGGAATTTATTATAATTTTAATGCTTATCAATTAGGCCAATTAACACAAGCAGCAGCAACAATCGATGTAGACAAAAATTATCAATTTCAATTATTATCAAATATTTATATTATGTTAGCAAGTACAATTATTTTGGCTTTTGTTGGTAGTTTATTAATTCATAAATTTCTAGAGCCAAAATTTAAGAAGCCAATGGAGGAAGATGATGATTTGATCATATCAAAAAAAGCTTTAATGGCAAGCAACTTTCTTTTCTTTCTCATGATTGCCATAAGCATATATATGATAATTCCAGGATTTCCTGGATCAGGATTATTATTAGATAACACACAGGAAACTTATATAGCAAAATTATTTAGTGAAACTGCACCGTTTAGAGATGGTATCATGTTTATATTTTTAATCATTGCAATGCTCTGTGGTGGAGTATATGGATATTTTTCTGGAAATATTAAAAATACTCATGAATACAGTTTTAACTTGTCAAAAAGTTTTGATAATATTGGATATGTATTTGTATTAATGTTTTTTACATCCGTAATGACAGGTATATTAGAATGGACAAATTTAGGAGAAGTGATTGCAACAAATATTATAGAGGTATTAAGTTCTTTTCAGTTCTCTGGAATTCCCTTGATTATTAGTTTTATGATAGCAATTATATTAATGAGTATCTTAATTCCATCCAATGTTACAAAATGGAGTTTGGCATCGCCTATTATTATTCCACTGTTCATGAGAGCGAATATTACTCCAGATTTTACTCAATTTATATTTAAAGTATCTGATGGAATAGGAAAAGCAATGACACCATTATTTATTTATTTCATTGTTATGATTGCTTTTTTACAAAAAGATAATAAAACAAGTGAAGAAGTAACAATATTTGGAACTATGAAATTGATCATGCCTATTACATTAATGATAACAGGTTTATGGATTTTGATTCTAATATGTTGGTATATGGCAGGCTTACCACTAGGAATAAGTGGCTATTCAACACTTTAATCAGTTCAATATGAGCTGATTTTTCTTTGATAATAAAGTAATATATAGTATAATAGTTTGTAGGAAAGAGGTATAAATATGAGTTTAACAGCAGGAATTGTAGGATTACCAAATGTAGGAAAATCAACTTTATTTAATGCAATTACAAAAAAGAACATTTTAGCGGCTAACTATCCATTTGCGACAATTGATCCAAACGTTGGCGTTGTGACAGTCCCAGATACACGATTAGAATTTCTTCAAAATCTATATGTGCCTGATAGCTTGGTTCCAACAGCTTTTGAATTTACAGATATAGCAGGGTTAGTAAAGGGAGCTTCGAATGGAGAAGGATTAGGTAACAAATTTTTATCTCATATTAGAGAGGTAGATGCTATTGTAGAAGTTGTGAGATGTTTTAGTGATTCCAATATTATTCATGTTGAAAATAGTGTAGATCCGATTCGCGATATTGAAATTATTAATGTAGAACTTTTGCTTGCAGATTTAGAAGTAATAGATAATCGAATTGGAAGAATAGGAAAAAAAGCAGGCATGTCAAAAGATAAGGAAACGATTGCAGAATATAATTTATTAAATAGAATAAAAGAACAATTGGAAAAGAATGAACCAGTTCGAAAAATGGAATTTACAGAAGAAGAAAATAAAATTTTAAGACCATTTAATTTATTGACTGGAAAACCAATCATTTATATGGCAAACATTAGTGAAAAAGATTTAGCTGCAGAAGATAATGAATATGTAAAACAGGTAAAAGAATATGCAAGAAAAGAAGGATCTGAAGTTATTACAGTAAGTGCTAAAGTAGAATCTGAATTAAGCGAATTGGAAGAAGAAGAAAAAAAAGAATTCCTAAAAGAATTAGGAATAGAGGAAAGTGGTCTAGATCAACTTATTAAAGCTACTTATTCTTTATTAGGTTTAGCTACGTATTTTACAGCAGGAAGTGATGAATGTAGAGCTTGGACTTTTAAAAAAGGAATGAAAGCACCAGAGTGTGCGGGAATTATTCACAGTGATTTTGAGCGAGGCTTTATTAGAGCTGAAATTATGAGCTATGAAGACTTAAAAGCATGTGGAAGTGAAAAAGCGGTAAGAGAAGCAGGGAAGATGCGTTTAGAGGGCAAGGAATATATAATGCAAGATGGAGATATCTGCCATTTTAGATTTAATGTATAAGAAGTTTTCATTTAGAAGCTTCTTTTTTCATAGAATAAAAGTGAAGTCTTTACAAATGTGTTCCTTTTTGTTATAATCTATAGCGAGTATTAATTTACTCCTTGCTTTATTAAAAGCCAATAGACCATAAGGAGGTGTGGAAAATGAGAAACTATGAAATTATGTTTATTGTTAGACCAACATTAGGAGAAGATGAAATTAAGAAAGTTGTAGAAAACTTTGCTAGTATTTTGACTTCTAATGGAGCTAAAGTTATTGAAACAAAAGAAATGGGTCAACGTGAATTAGCTTATGAAATCAAAAATTTTAAAAGCGGTTACTACTTTGTTTTTGATGTAGAAGCAAATGATGATAAAGCGATTAAAGAATTTGATCGTTTATCACTTATCAGCAATGATATTGTTCGTCATTTGATTACAAAAATTGAAAAGTAGAAAAGAGGTATTATATGAATCGTGTTGTACTTATCGGAAGATTAACAGGAAAGCCAGAATTACGTTATACAGGATCAAATTTACCTTATGCACGTTTTTCGTTAGCTGTTAATAGAAGTTTTAGTAATGCGCAAGGTCAAAGAGATACAGACTTTATCAATATTATCGTTTGGAGAAAGCAAGCAGAAAATGTGTGCAATTTCTTGGACAAAGGAAGTCTTGTATCTGTAGAAGGTAGAATACAAACAGGAAGTTATGATGATAAAGATGGAAATAAGCGTTATACAACAGATGTTGTAGCAGATGCTGTTCAATTTTTAGAGTCAAAATCACAAAGTCAAAATAGGAGTTCAAATAGTTCAAATGAACCAACTCCATATGACTATCAAAGCGAGCCAATGAATGATATCAATATAGATAATGATCCATTTGCAGACTTTGGAGATAGTGTTTCAATTGATGATAACTTCTTAGACTAAAAGGAGGAAAAAACATGGCTGAATTTTATAGAAAAAAGAAAAAGATCTGTCAAATGTGTGCTGGAAAAAGCGTAGATTATAAAGATGCAGAAATTATAAAAAAATATATTAGTAATGATAAAGGCAAAATATTACCAAGAAGAATTACAGGAGCATGCGCAAAACATCAAAGACATATTGCTAATGAAGTTAAAAAAGCACGTTTTATGGGTTTAATACCTTTTGTAAAATAGACCAATTTGGTCTTTTTGTTTTTGGAAAAATATTTACTAAAGAAAAGAACATATTTCGTAAGTATGTTCTTTTTAATCTTTTTCAATCAAAAATTGTTTTAATGTTTCAGGATCTTTTCCGTTTTCTACAATGTCAAAAATCAAATCAATAATGGGCATATCTACATTTTGGTCTTTTGTAAGTTGATAAATAGACTTTAAAGTATAGAGCCCTTCAATTGTAGTAGAACATTTGTAATCTTCAATTTCATCTTTTGGTATTTTTTTCCCAATCAGTTGTCCAAAAGAAAAGTTTCTTGATTTAGGACTTGTACAGGTAAGAAGTAAATCCCCAAAACCAGCAAAAGAAAGAATTGTTTTTTTATCTCCACCAAGTTTATATATTAATTTTTTAATATCATGTAGAGATTCTGTAATAAACATAGCTTTAGTTGATTCAGGTAATTGCATTCCATCTAATATTCCAGCTGCAATTGCAATCACATTTTTAATAGATCCACAGATTTCGATCCCTTTTATATCTTCTGTTACTCTAAACTTAAAGTATTCATTTTGAAACGCTTGAATAATGATAGAAGCCGTATCACTATTTGTTGTTCCTAAAGAAAGTCCAATTGGTATTTTTTTTACAATGTCAATCGCGAAAGATGGACCAGAAATAACTGCTAACTTATTTGTATTTATATATTTTTTTATAACATCATCGACAAATAAACAGGTATCATTTTCAATTCCTTTGCTAGCAATGCATAAGTGTTGATGAGGTTTTAAAATGGAAGTCAATTCTTTTGCAACATCGTCTACAAAAGCAGCTGGTACAGCAATTACAATTAATTCTTTATCTAGGATAGCTTCTTTCATATTGGTTGTAAAAGAAATATCCACAGGAATTGTGTAGTTTGGTAATTTTGAACTTGTTCTTTTTTTATCTAATTCTTCTATTTCTGTGGGAAACTTTGACCACATTGTCACTTCATTTTTATTATATTCTAAAACACTTGCAAGAGCGATTCCATAAGCTCCAGTACCTAGGACAGCAATTTTCACGCAAATTCCTCCTTTATCATTCAACCATATTATAGCACATTTTTTATAAATAAAAAATAATACATTACCGAAGTTTCTTCTCTCTAAAAAGCAATTGATGAAAAGCAGAGGTCTAATTATTTTAAAAAAGGATAAAATTTACTGTAGCAAAGAAAACAACAATATGATAGAATAGTAAACAATTATTATGTCATGGGAAGGGTGTTTTGTATGAGAAATGTGATTTCTACTCCATTTGGGAATTTTGAGGTGAAGCAAAATAACGAGCCATTAGAATTTAATTGCATAATTAAAAATTATTCATCAAATAAATCTCCGGCCTTAATTCGTCTATATGTAGTAGAAGTGGAAACCAAAGGACAAGACTCTCTAATTTGTGGATTTGAAAAGCCTATTTTTGAGAAGCTGAGTAAAGATGAACATTCAACGACATTATTTGTAGAAAATGATACTTTAGTATTAGGATTATGTAGTCTAAATCCGAATAAACAGACTTATATCATGACAACCAATGATGAATATGGTTTTACATATAAAACAGAAAATAAAATAACTTTAATTCTTTGTTGTATAGAAAAAGATAAATTTAAAGATGCGAAAAAAGTGATAGAAAAAGCAATCAAAAGCGAAATAGAAGCGACTATGAATATAAAGATTAAAAAAGAAAAAAAACCAAGTAAATCAATAGTTACGATTTTTCTATTTGGTTTACTATCGTTGGTTTATGTAGCATTTGCATTCCTTTTTATGAAATATAAAATAATTAGTAACGAAGCTTTAAAAAAGATAGGTATTGGAATTTTAGGAGTTTTATTGACATCTTTTGCGCTTGCTAATTTATCAGGTTCAAAAGAACAAAGAGAAAAGAAAAAAACAACATTTTTGATATCATTACTGTTACTAGCGATAATATTAATAGCAATGGGACTAACAACATATATAATATTAACTAGAATTGGCATTGTTAAAAATGAAATGGTTCTAGGAATAGGTCTTACTATTGTAGCGCTAGCAATCTTGTGCTTGTTTGTGTCAGAATATAAAATAGAAAGAAATAGTCAGAGTCAAATTGTAAAAAAAAAGAATGTCAATGAAATAGAAGGGTTGAATAGAAAAACGGAACAATTAAATCCATTTGTTTTAAATTTTTCTATTATGTTTCCAAGGAGTTTAAAAGAAAGTTGGATAAGCTTAGTAGACAAACTTCAAATACAAGAAATGAAAGCAAGTGAGCAAGTAACAACTTATCAATTATCAGGAGAAATGGTAAAACTTTTTAATCATATAGAATTAGAAGAATTGGATATGGCGGATTTAACAGAAACAGAGAAATTAATGCTATATTGTGTTTATACAAGACATAAAAATGGTTATATCAGAGAGAAATATGTAAAAAAAATATTAGAGATGGAATTATCTGAGTGGGAGTTCCCATTTTTGTTAAAATTGAGTGGAGAATATATATATGAAATTTTAATGATCATTTATAATTGTTTACAAAATAAAGATAATCAAAAATTGAAAGAATTTGCGAAAAATAATAAAGAATTATTATGTGAAGAATATGCAAGAATGCTTAAATATTGGAATCAATTTTATAGAACTAAAAAAATAAGATTTCATAATTATATAGGAAAAAAACTATTTTATGAATGCTATGGTTATACTAGAAAATATGAAAAGAAGAGATACCAGTGTGCATGTTGTGAAAAGAAAACTATATTTGGATATTTAATTCATTATTATAATGAACCATGTCCAGTTTGTTATTGGCAAAATAATGGTTTTCAAAATAGTAATTTAGAACAGGAAGGAATAAACGGAATAACACTTAAAAAAGCAAAGGAAAATTATCAACAAATAGGAGCTATAAAAGAAGAGTATGTATCTCTTGTTAGAAAGGCAACGGAAAAAGAAATAATTAAACCAAATGTAGATCAGATTTTAAAACTGTTGAGACTAACTCTTGTTCAAGAAGGATTCGTAAGAAAAGAAGAAGGAATATATGAAAAGAAAAATCAGAGTTTTAAAATTACTTATCATGATGGCTATTTATTAATAGAAAAGGCGAAAAGTACAAAAGATATAAAAGAAAATATTTGGGAAAAAATAGGAAGTGTGAAAATTGAACTGGATAATCAATCTTTTGTAAAGAAAGTAGTGACAATTCTAAAAAAATCACAAGAAAAGAAAAAAACAATCAGATTAAAAAAAGCTGAAAAAGAAAAAGTGGTAGAAGAAGAGATAAATGCTTGGAATCCACTAGGGTTAATTAAGAATGATAGTCCAAAAGGAGAATATCAATTAGAAATAAAAAAAATTACAACGAAGTTAAGTAAACTAAAATCAGAAAAAGAATTACAAGAACATATTGAACAAGTATTTCAAAAATTATTTGGAGAAGACCTTTTTATTGATAAGAAAAAAGAAATAGAAAAAATTGCAAATAAAATTTGGAAAAAGGTAAAATGAAACAGAAAAGTACAAAAGTGCTTTTTTTATTTTGCATGATAGAAATTTGATACAAAAAAATATCAAAAAATCATAAAAAAGTGTTGCAATTCATACAATTATCGTGTATACTTTTGAATGTGTGGCATGCATTGATGTGTGAGGTTGCTGATACGCCCGGTTAAGTTGTAAAATAATTTAAAAGGGAATTCGGGTTTTTACACGGAGCAAGTCTATACTGGATATAGGCGAGAGGAGGATATAAATATGTCTAAGACAAAAGTTCGCATCAAATTGAAAGCATTTGAACACAAGAGTTTAGATACAGCTTGTGCAAAAATTGTAGAAACTGTAAAAAGAACTGGTGGAGAAGTAAGTGGTCCAATTCCACTTCCAACAGAAGTAGAAAAAATCACTATTTTAAGAGCTGTTCACAAATATAAAGATTCTCGTGAACAATTTGAAAAGAGAACACACAAAAGACTTATTGATATCAATAATCCAAGTAAGGAGACTATTGAGGCTTTAACTCATTTAGATATCCCAAGTGGTGTTGATATTCAGATCAAATTATAATTAGGAGGAAAAGTTATGAAAAAAGGAATCTTAGGTCGTAAAATTGGAATGACTCAAGTATTTACACAATCAGGCAAATTGATTCCAGTAACTGTTGTATCTGTAGAACCAAATGTGGTAACACAAATTAAGACTATGGAAAATGATGGTTACGAAGCAATTCAACTTGGATTTGATACAAAGAGAGAAAAGTTAGCGACAAAAGCTTCTATTGGTCATACCAATAAAGCAAATACTACACCTAAGCGCTTCTTTAGAGAAATTAGAGGTGTAGATATAAACAACTATTCTTTAGGGCAAGAAGTAAAAGTAGATACTTTCGTTGAAGGAGAAGTTGTTGATGTTACAGGAGTAACAAAAGGAAAAGGTTTCCAAGGTGTTATTAAACGTCACGGACAAAGTCGTGGGCCTATGGGACACGGATCACATTATCATAGAAAACCAGGTTCAATGGGAACTATGAGACCAATGCGTGTATTCAAAGGTAAAAAATTACCAGGACATATGGGACAATTGACAGTGACAATTCAAAACTTAGAAGTTGTAGCTGTTGATTTAGAAAATAATGTAATTTTAATCAAAGGTAATGTTCCAGGAGCTAAAAATTCATTAGTAATTATTGAATCAGCTGTAAAAAATCCTGATAAAGTAAACGCAAGAGAAGAATTGATTTCTTACGTTACAGAAAAAACACCTGAGAATCCAGAAAGCACAGAAGTAGAAGCAACTGTAGAAACTGAATCAGAAACAGTTACAGAAGAAACTACTGAAGTGACTGAGTAAGGAGGAATAGTATGGAAAAATTATCTGTATTAAATATAAAAGGTGAAAAAGTTAAAGATATTACCTTAAACGAAACAGTATGGGGTATTACTCCAAACGATGCTGTATTATATGATGCAATTACATTAACAAGAAATGCTTTAAGACAAGGTACTGCAGACACTAAAACTCGTAGTGAAGTAAGTGGTGGAGGTAGAAAACCATGGAAGCAAAAGGGTACAGGACGCGCTAGACAAGGAAGTACTCGTGCACCTCATTGGATTAAAGGTGGAATTGTATTTGGACCACATCCAAGAAGCTATAGTAAGAAAATGAACAGAAAAGAAAGAAGATTGGCTTTAAAATCTGCTCTATCTTATAAAGTAATTGATAAAGAATTAACAATTGTAGATAGCTTTATCGCAGAAACAAACAAAACAAAAGATATGAAAAATATCTTAGCAAATTTAAAAGCAGAAGGTAAAACATTAATTGTAGTAGAAGAATTAAATGACAATGTTATTTTGGGAACTCGTAATTTATCAAATATTGTTTTACTTGAAGCATCTGAAATCAACACATTAGATATTGTTGCAGCAGATAAAATGATTATTACTGAGGCAGCAGTAAAAGCAATTGAGGAGGTGCTTGTATAATGAATTATAGAAGTATTATAAAAGCTCCAATTATAACTGAAAAAAGTGCTGAATTAGCAGAACACAATACTTATGTATTTAGTGTTGATACAAAAGCAAATAAAACAGCAATTAAGCAAGCAATAGAAAACATTTTCAATGTAAAAGTAGAAAGCGTTAATACAATTAACGTAAAACCAAAGAAAAAAAGAGTTGGTCGTTATGTAGGTAAGACTAACAGAGTAAAAAAAGCAATTGTTAAATTAAAAGAAGGAAGTTCAATTGAACTTAACTAACGAATTAGGAGGACACATATATGGCGATTAAAACATATAAACCAATGACCAATGGTACTCGTGGGATGTCAAAATTAATCAACGATGAAATTACAAAGACAACTCCAGAAAAATCATTAGTTGTTACATTAAAGAAAAATGGTGGTCGTAACAACCAAGGTAGAATTACAGTTAGACACCGCGGTGGTGGAGCAAAAAGAAAATACCGTATCATTGATTTCAAAAGAAACAAAGATGGTGTTATTGGAACAGTTGCTTCTATCGAATATGACCCAAACAGAACAGCTAACATTGCTTTAATTAAATATGCCGATGGAGAAAAAAGATATATTATCGCTCCAAAAGGATTAAAAGTTGGAATGAAAGTAGAAAGTGGAGAAAATGCAGATATCAAAGTTGGTAATGCATTACCATTAGCAAATATTCCAGAAGGTACAATGGTTCATAATATTGAATTAAAACCTGGAAAAGGTGGAGAACTTGCTCGTTCAGCTGGATCTTCAGTTCAAATATTAGGACGTGAAGGAAGATATACATTGCTTCGATTAACAAGCGGAGAAGTACGTAAGGTATTAAGTACTTGTAAAGCAACTATCGGAGAAGTAGGAAATGCAGATCATGAATTAGTAAAGATTGGTAAAGCAGGTCGTAAAAGACATATGGGTATCCGTCCAACTGTTCGTGGTTCTGTTATGAACCCTAATGACCACCCTCATGGTGGAGGAGAAGGACGTGCGCCAATCGGACGTAAGGGACCAGTTACTCCATGGGGTAAACCAGCATTAGGATATAAGACAAGAGACAGCAAAAAAGCTTCAAATAAGTTAATTGTTCGTCGTCGTAACAAATAGTGAAAGGATGGTTTAAATGGCTAGAAGTTTAAAAAAGGGACCTTTCGTTGATAAAAGTTTAATGAATAAGGTTAAAAAAGTAAATGAATCTGGAAAAAAAGAAGTAATTAAAACATGGTCACGCCGTTCAACAATTTATCCTGAATTTATTGGACACACATTTGCTGTTCATAATGGTAAAGAATTTATTCCTGTTTATGTAACAGAAGACATGGTAGGACATAAATTAGGAGAGTTTGCTTTAACTCGTAAATTTGGCGGACATGGTGACGACAAAGGTAAAAAATAGCAGGCGAAGGGAGGACTAAAATGGAAGCAAAAGCGATTGCAAAGGGAGTAAGAATCCCAGCTCGTAAAGCTCGTTTAGTGATCGATTTAGTACGTGGTAAAGACGTAATCGAAGCTGATAAAATTTTAAATAACATGAATAAAGAAGCTGCAAGAATAATACGTAAAGTATTAACTTCTGCAGTAGCAAATGCTGAAAACAACTTAGGTTTAGATAAAGAAAAATTAGTTGTAAAAGAAGCATATGTAAATGAAGGAGCTACAATGAAAAGAATGAGATTTGGTTCTCGTGGACATGTAGATCCAATCAAAAAAAGAACAAGTCATATTACAGTTATTGTAAGTGAGAAAAATTAAGCAAAGGAGGGTAACTGATGGGTCAAAAAGTTAGTCCAGTCGGACTTAGAATGGGAATCAATAAAACTTGGGAATCTAAGTGGTATGCAGATAACAAAGATTTTGCTAAGTTTTTAAATAATGATGTACAGATTCGCGCATATTTATCTAAAAGATTAAAAGACGCAGCAGTTTCAAGTATTCTTATCGAAAGAACCGCTAAAAAGACAGACGTAATTATTAACACTGCAAAACCTGGTGTTGTTATTGGTCATGGCGGAGATGAAATTGAAAAAATAAAAAAAGAATTATCAAAATTAGTAAAAGAAGAGATTCAAATTTCAATTATGGAAATTAAGAATCCAGATGTAGATGCAGCACTTGTTGCAGAAAATATTGCACATCAAATCGAAGGCCGTGTTTCATTCAGAATTGCGCAAAAAAGAGCGATTCGTAATGCAATGAAAGCTGGGGCAAAAGGAATTAAAACTTCTGTATCAGGTCGTTTAGGTGGAGCTGATATGGCAAGAACAGAAGGATATACAGAAGGTAACATTCCACTTCATACTTTAAGAGCAGATATTGATTATGCTCATAAAGAAGCTGATACAACTTATGGAAAAATCGGTGTAAAAGTATGGATTTACAAAGGAGAAATACTTCCTGGTGCAAAAAATAAGGGAGGTAATGAAAATGGCAGTCATTCCAAAAAGAACTAAATATCGTAGACCTCATCGTTTAAGATATGATGGAGTTACGAAAGGAAATAAAGAACTTCATTTTGGTGAATATGGATTAATGGCAATGGAGGGAACTTGGATTACACAACAACAAATTGAATCTGCTCGTGTTGCTATGACTCGTTATATGAAGCGTGGAGGAAAAGTATGGATTAACATATTCCCACACTTATCATTAACTAAAATCCCATTAGAAACTCGTATGGGTAAAGGTAAAGGTCAACCAGAAGCTTGGGTTGCAGTAGTAAAAAAAGGAAAAATCATGTTTGAAATTGGAGGCGTTAGTGAAGAAACAGCTCGCGAAGCATTAAGACTTGCTATGCATAAACTTCCAATTAAATGTAAATTTGTAAAAAAAGAAGAAAGTGGTGAGGCTAATGAAAAATAGTGAAATTAGAGCAATGTCTAATGAAGAAATTTTGAAAAAGATTGAAGAATCTAATGAAGAATTATTTAATTTGCGTTTTAGCCAAGCTACTGGAAATTTAGAAAAACCATCAAGAATTAGAGAACTTAGAAAATTAGTAGCACGTATGAAAACGATTCTTCGTGAACGTGAAGGTAAATAGGGAGGTAACGTATGAAAGAAAATAAAGCTCGTGAATTAGTTGGTAAAGTAGTTAGCGACAAGAACGACAAAACAATTACTGTTTTAGTTGAAACTTATAAAACTGACCCATTATACAAAAAACGTGTTAAATATTCTAAAAAATTTACTGCACATGATGAAAAAAATGAAGCAAAAACTGGAGATACTGTACGTATTGCAGAAACTAGACCACTATCTAGAACAAAACGTTTCCGTTTAGTTGAAATAGTAGAAAAAGCAGTTATCTTATAATAGCTGTAACGGATAAAGGAGGATTCATATATGATTCAACAAGAAAGCCGTTTAAAAGTTGCTGATAACTCAGGTGCACGTGAACTTTTAGTCATTCGTGTATTAGGTGGAAGCAAAGTTAAAACTGGTAATATTGGTGATATAGTTGTTGGAACTATTAAAAAAGCAACTCCTAATGGTACAGTTGGACGTGGTAAGGTAGTGAAAGCTGTAATCGTTAGAAGTAAATTTGGTCTAAGAAGAGAAGATGGTTCTTATATTAAATTTGATGATAATGCTTGCGTTATTATTAAAGATGATAAGAGCCCAGTTGGAACTCGTGTATTTGGACCAGTAGCACGTGAATTACGTGAAAAAGATTTTATGAAGATTGTATCACTTGCAAAAGAAGTGCTATAGTTTGGAGGGAAAAAGCATGAACTTGAAAACTGGAGATAAAGTAGTAGTCATTGCTGGTTCTAATAAAGGAAAAGAAGGAACTATTACAAAAATTCTTCGTGACGAAAATAAAGTAATCATCGAAGGCGTAAATGTTCGTAAAAAGCATATCAAACCTCAAGGTGGAAATGCTGGAAGTATTGTAGAAATGGAAGCACCAATTCATGCTTCAAACGTTATGATACTAGATCCTAAAGCAAAAAAAGGAACTAGAATTGGACACACAGTAAATAAAGAAGGAAAGAAAGTTAGAGTTTGCAAAAAATCTAATGAAGTCCTTGACTAATTGGAAGGAGGGTTAAGAGTGAACCGCCTAAAAGAAAAATATTTAAATGAAATCGTACCAAGTTTAAGAGAAAAATATAATTACACAAGTATTATGGAAGTTCCAAAGTTAGATAAAATTGTAGTAAATATGGGAGTTGGAGATGCTGCACATAACAGTAAAATGTTAGAGGCTGCTATAGCAGATTTAGAAGCAATTACAGGACAAAAACCAGTTGCTACAACAGCAAAAAAAGCGATTGCTGGATTTAAGTTAAGAGAAGGTCAAGCAATTGGATGTAAAGTAACATTACGTGGAGAAAATATGTATAACTTCTTAGACAAATTAATTAGTATTACATTACCACGTGTACGTGACTTTAGAGGAATTTCAAACAAATCATTTGATGGAAGAGGTAATTATACATTAGGATTAACTGAACAATTAATTTTCTCAGAAATCGAATACGATAACGTTGTAAAAGTTCGTGGTATGGATATTGTATTTGTAACAACAGCTCGTACTAACGAAGAAGCACATGACTTATTAAAAGGTTTCGGAATGCCTTTTAAGAAATAGTTATAGGAGGATATTATGGCTAAAAAAAGTATGATAGTAAAAGCTAGTCGTAAACCAAAGTACAAAGTAAGAGAATATACACGTTGTCAAAGATGTGGAAGACCTCATGCCGTACTTAGAAAATATGGGATTTGCCGTATTTGTTTTAGAGAATTAGCTTATAAAGGACAAATACCAGGGGTTACTAAATCTAGCTGGTAGTAGATGGGAGGATATATATGGTAACAGATCCAATCGCAGATATGCTTACAAGAATACGTAATGCCAATCAAATGCGATACAAAGAAGTTGAAGTACCCGCTTCAAAAATGAAAACTGAAATTGCTAGAATCTTAAAAGAAACTGGATTTATCAGTGATTACAAAGTAGCAAAAGTTGATAAATTTGATGTTATTACATTAGATTTAAAATATGGAGATAAAAAAGAGCGCGTTATTACTGGACTTAAAAGAATTTCTAAACCAGGATTACGTGTATATGCTAAAGCAGAAGAAATCCCAAGTGTATTAAATGGACTTGGAATTGCCATCATTTCTACTTCAAAAGGAATTATGACTGATAAAGAAGCTAGAGAGAAATCATTAGGTGGAGAAGTTTTAGCTTATATTTGGTAGAAAGTTAGGAGGATTATTATGAGTCGTATAGGAAATAGAATATTAACTATACCAGAAAACGTTACAGTATCAAAAGATGGTAATGTTGTTACAGTAAAAGGTCCTAAAGGTGAACTTTCTACTGAAATTAACAACCACATTGACATTAAAGTAGATGGAAATGAATTAACAGTTACAAGAGAAAATGATAATTATAAAAGTTTTCATGGTACTGCAAACGCAAACATTAGTAATATGATTGAAGGAGTAACTAACGGATTCAAAAAAGATTTAGAATCTCTTGGTGTAGGATATCGTTTTGCTTTAAAAGGAAAAGACTTGGTAGTAACTGCTGGGTATTCTCATCCTGTAGAAGTAAAAGTTCCAGAAGGAATCACATTAGAGTGTCCAAGTAATACAGAACTTACAATCAAAGGAATTGACAAATGTTTAGTTGGTGAATTTGCTGCTAATGTTAGAAAAATAAGAGAACCAGAACCTTATAAGGGGAAAGGTATTCGTTATAAAGATGAAATTGTTCGTCGTAAAGAAGGAAAGAAAGCATCTTAATATTTAAATAGTAAAGGAGAGTAATACTTATGATTAAAAAAGTATCTCGTAACGATGTACGTAAAGCTAGACATGCACGTGTAAGATCTAAAGTAGCAGGAACAGTAAATACACCAAGATTAAATGTGTTTAGATCTAACGGAAACATTTTTGCACAAATCATCGATGATGAAGCATCTGTTACATTAGTAAGTGCATCTTCTATCGATAAAGAGTTGAAACTAAAAAATGGTGGAAACGTTGAAGCTGCAACTAAAGTAGGAGAATTACTTGCCAAAAGAGCAAAAGATGCAAAAATAAAAACTGTAGTTTTTGATAGAGGTGGATACCTATATCATGGTCGTGTAAAGGCTTTAGCTGAAGCTGCTCGCGAAAATGGATTAGAATTCTAAAAGGAGGAAAACACATGGAAAATAGAAGAAGAGAACCAAGACCAAAACAATTCGAAGAAGAAGTAATTAATATTGGTCGTGTTACAAAAGTAACAAAAGGTGGTCGTCATTTCCGTTTCTCTGCTACTGTTGCTGTAGGAGATAGAAAAGGCCAAGTTGGACTTGGAACTGGAAAAGCTAACGAAGTACCAGATGCTATTAAAAAAGCTGTTGCAGCAGCTACTAAAAATGTGTCAAGAGTATCTATCGTTGATGGAACTATCCCTCATGAAGCAATTGGTGTAAGAGGAGCTAGTAGAGTTATGTTAAAACCTGCTTCAAAAGGTACTGGAGTAAAAGCTGGTGGACCTGTTAGAGCAGTATTAGAACTTGCTGGTGTAAAAGATATCTTATCAAAATCTCTTGGATCAAATACAAAAATCAATATGGCATATGCAACCCTTAATGCACTTAAATCACAAAGAACAATAGAAGAAGTAGCACGTTTACGTGGTAAAAAAGTAGAGGAGATCAGATAGTATGAAATTACATACAATGTATCCAAATGAAGGCGCAACAAAAAAGCGTAAAATTGTTGGTCGTGGAACAAGCAGTGGACATGGAAAAACTGCTGGAAAAGGACATAAGGGACAAAATGCAAGAAGTGGTGGAGGAGTAAGACCAGGATTTGAAGGTGGACAATTACCTTTATTCCGTCGCTTACCAAAAAGAGGTTTTACAAATGCCAGATTTAAAACAGAATATGCTGTTATTAATTTAAGTGATTTAAACAAATTTGAAGATGGAGCAGTGATTACTCCAGAACTTCTAAAAGAGATGGGACTAATTAAGAATCAATTAGATGGAATTAAAGTATTAGGTAATGGTACATTAGAGAAAAAAGTAAATGTAAAAGCACATAAATTCTCTACTGTAGCAAAAGAACAAATAGAAAAATTAGGTGGAAAAGCAGAGGTGATCTAAAATGTTTGCAACAATGAAGCAAATATTTAATCCCAAGAATAAAGACTTAAGAAAGAGAATTTATTTTACTTTCTTCTGTTTATTTATTTTTAAACTAGGAACAACTATTATCGTTCCGGGAGTAAACTCATCTGCATTTGATGCCGGAAAGTTAGGGTTCTTAGAACTCATTAATGCAATGGGTGGAGGAGCAATGGAAAAATTTTCTATCTTCTCATTAGGTGTAATGCCTTACATTACAGCATCTATTGTTATTCAATTATTACAAATGGATATTATTCCTTATTTGGCAGAACTTTCTAAACAAGGTGGAACAGGAAGAGCAAAATTAAATCAAATTACAAGAGTAGTAGGAATTGCATTAGCATTCTTTCAAGGATATTTATTTTCTTTCTCTGTAATCAAAGGTGGGACTCCAATTGATTATATGGAATTTGCTCTTATTTTAACAGCAGGAACTGCGTTCTTACTTTGGTTAGGAGATCAAATTACTGCAAAAGGAATAGGAAATGGAATTTCATTAATTATTATGGCTGGTATTATTGCAAGTCTTCCAACAATGTTCGTAAGTGCTTGGCAAAGTTTGATTGTAACAACTAGTACGCAAGCATTAACTTTAGGAATTGTAAAATTTGCGCTTTTAGTAATTGTCTATTTAGCAATTGTGATTGGAGTAGTATTTGAACAAAGTGCGGAAAGAAGAGTGCCAATTCAATACGCTAATCGTTCAGTGAATAGTGTTGGAGCAAAAAATAGTTATATTCCATTTAAACTTAATTCAGCTGGTGTAGTACCTGTCATTTTCGCATCTGCATTACTTTCAATACCTGCAATAATTGCACAGTTTGTGAAAAAAGATGGATTTACATTATTTGTAAATAAATGGCTAACGATGAGTAGTGGTACAGGACTTATCTTGTATATTCTATTAATTATCGGTTTTGCGTATTTTTATACATATTTACAATTAAAACCAAAAGAATTAGCTGAAAATTTAAACAAAAATGGTGGTTTTATTCCAGGAGTACGTCCAGGAACTGATACTGAGAAATATGTAAGTGGAGTTTTAAATAAAATTACAATTGTAGGTGCTATCTTTTTAGCAATAATAGCAGGACTTCCACTTGTGTTCGGTTCTATATCTAGTTTACCAACGAGTGTGCAACTAGGAGGGACAGGACTTTTAATTGTAGTAGGAGTAGCGCTTGAAACTTATAAGCAAATGGAAAGTCAGTTAGTAAGCCGCCAGTATAAGAGAGGAAGAAGAAGATAATATGGAAAGCATTATCTTTATAGCTCCTCCAGCAGCAGGAAAAGGTACACAAGCAAATATGCTTTGTGAAGTTTATCAAATTCCTCATATTTCTACTGGAGATCTTCTTCGTGAAGCATCTCTAGTAGAAGATGAAAGAGGAAAGTATATAAAAAAACAAATTAGCAGTGGAGCTTTTGTGAGTGATGATATTATTCTAGAATTATTAGAAGAACGATTACAACAAAAAGACTGCAACCATGGTTATATCTTAGATGGTTTTCCTAGAAATATAGAGCAGGCAATTGCTTATGAAAATATTTTGAAAAAACTAAATAAGAAATTAGGAATTGTAATTTATTTAGATGTCAAAAAAGAACTTGCTTGCAAGAGAATTGAAGGTCGAGTAATTTGTCCTCTTTGTGGTTCTGTCTATAATACTATTATAGAAGAAGCGCAACCAAAAGAAGAGGGAATTTGTGATCATTGTGGAAATAAACTTGTAAAAAGAGCTGATGACAATAGTGAAACATTTGGAGTACGTTATGATACTTATTTAGAAAAAACACAACCTTTGATTGACTACTATGAGAGTAAAAATGTATTATATCGTGTTTCTAGTGTTAATAGTAAAGATGAAACTTTTAAAGAAATCTCTTCTTTCTTGGAAGGAAGTAGTAAACTATGATTCCTATAAAAAGCGAAAGAGAAATAGAGCTCCTTAAAATAGCTGGAGAGATAACAGGTGATACCCATAATTATTTAAAACCATTTATTAAACCAGGTATTACAACAAAAGAGCTAGATACGCTTGCTTATGATTATATAATAAGCAGAGGGGCAACTCCCTCATTTAAAAATTATGATGGTTTTCCAGGAAGTATTTGTACTTCTATCAATGATGAAGTCGTACATGGCATTCCAGGAAATCGAAAACTAAAAAATGGTGACATAATTTCTATCGATATCGGAGCATGTTACAAAGGTTATCATGGAGACTCTGCTTGGACTTATCCAGTAGGAAAAATAGATAACGATTTGAAGAAACTTCTAGAACAAACAGAAGAATCCTTGTTTGCAGGATTGGCTGTGATAAAAGAAGGAGCACATGTTGGGGATATTGGGAACGCCGTAAGTGAAGTTGCAAATAAGTATCACTTAGGGGTAGTAAGAGAATTAGTTGGTCATGGGGTTGGTAGTGATGTCCATGAAGAACCAGATGTACCAAACTATGGAAAAAAGAATACTGGACCTATCTTGAAAGAAGGAATGGTCATTGCTGTAGAGCCAATGTTGAATCTAGGAACACCGCATATTTTCTTAGAAGATGATGATTGGACAATTATTACAGCAGATGGAAAACCTTCTGCACACTTTGAACATACTGTTCTAGTTACCAAAGATGGGTATCAAATTTTGACAAAGAGGTGATTAGATGGCAAAAACAGATGTAATCGAAGTTGAGGGTAAAGTATTAGAAGTATTACCAGGCGGAAAATTCAGAGTGGAATTAGAGAATAAACATATTATAATTGCCCACGTTTCTGGTAAAATCCGAATGAATTATATTCGCATTTTAGCAGGTGATAAAGTCACTGTGGAAATGTCACCATATGATTTAACATGTGGGCGCATAACCTATAGAAAGTAGGAGGGATTTAGATGAAAGTAAGACCATCAGTAAAAAAAATGTGCGAAAATTGCAAAATTATTAAACGTAAAGGAAAAGTGCAAGTAATTTGTACAAATCCAAAACATAAACAAAGACAAGGGTAATATAGGAGGTGTTTTATGGCACGTATTAAAGGTGTAGATATACCAAATAATAAAAGAATTGAAATTGCTTTAACTTATATTTATGGTGTCGGAAGAAGCTTATCTAATACAATTTTAAAAGAAGCTAAAATCGATGTTGATAAAAAAGCAGGAGATTTAACCAATGATGAATTAGTTGTTATTCGTGATGTTTTAAACAAATATCAAACAGAAGGTGACTTACGTCGTGAAGTTAACATGAATATTAAAACAAAGATGGAAATCAATTCTTACGAAGGAACTCGTCATAAAAAAGGGTTGCCAGTAAGAGGACAAAGAACAAACCGTAATGCAAGAACTCGTAAGGGTAAAGGAAAAGTAGTTGCAAATAAGAAAAAATAATGCAAACGAATAAAGGAGGTTATATACATGGCTTATAAACCAAGAAAACGTAAAGTGAAAAAGAATGTGCCAGAAGGTAAAGCTTTTATTCATTCAACATTCAATAACACAATTGTAACAATTAGTGATAAAGATGGAAATGCAATTAGCTGGGCTTCAGCTGGAACATTAGGATTCAAAGGAAGTAAAAAATCAACTCCATTTGCAGCAGGAATGTCTGCAGAAGCAGCAGGAAAAGCAGCTGTAGAAATGGGTATGAAAAAGGTTGAAGTTTTCGTAAAAGGATTAGGTTCTGGAAGAGAAACAGCAATTCGTTCATTACAAACTGCTGGATTAGAGATTACTTCAATTTCTGATGTAACACCTATTCCACATAATGGATGTCGTCCACCAAAACGTCCACGTGGATAATGAAAGGGAGTGATTAAGTGTTAAACTTTGAAAAACCAATTTATAAAATAACAGAATATGTTGAAAATAATAATTTTGGAAAATTTGAATTAGAACCTTTAGAAAGAGGATTTGGAACAACAATTGGTAATGCACTTAGAAGAGTTATGCTTTCTAGTATGCCAGGAAGTGCTATTGTAGCAGTTAAAATTGATGGAGTTATGCATGAATTTCAATCAATGGATGGAGTAGTAGAAGATGTAACAACAATCGTATTAAATCTTAAAAACGTAGTAGTAAAAAATCACTCTAATGAAGATAAAGTACTACATTTGTCAGTAAATGAAGAAAGAGTCGTTACTGCCGCAGATATTGAAGCAGATGCAGATATTGAAATCATTAATCCAGATCAAGTAATAGCAACATTATCAAAGGGTGGAAAACTTGATATGGAAATGATAATAGCAAATGGACGTGGTTATGTTCCATCAAATGAGAATAAAAAGTATGTAGAAGGTAATATAGGATATATTCCTATTGACGCTCTTTATTCACCTATTGAAAGAATTAGCTATGATGTAGATAATGCTCGTGTTGGACAAGATGCAAGTTATGATAAATTAATTATGAATGTAACAACTAATGGTTCTGTCCGCCCAGAAGAAGCAATGGCACTAGGAGCAAAAATATTGATTGAACACTTAAATATTATTACTGATTTAAGCGAAATCGCAGACGTTACAGGAATTATGAATGCAAAACAAGAGGATAGTAAACTTAAAAAGTTAGAAACATCTATTGATGATCTAGATTTCTCTGTTCGTGCATACAACTGTTTGAAGAGAGCTGGAGTTAATACTTTGGGTGATTTAACAGAAAAATCAGAATTAGAAATGATGAAGATTCGTAATCTAGGAAAAAAATCTTTAAAAGAAGTTATGGATAAAATTAAAGATATGGGACTTAGATTCCGTGATGAAGATTAATAGTTAGGAGGAATAATATGGCTTATAGAAAATTAGGACGTACTAATAAACATAGAAGAAGCATGCTTGCTAACCTAACAAAAGACCTAATCATGAATGAAAGCATTAAAACAACAGAACCTAGAGCCAAAGAAGTTCGTAAGTTTGTTGATAAAATGATTACATATGGTAAAGATGGTTCATTAGTTGCAAGAAGAAAAGCATTAGCATTCTTACAAAATGATAATACTTCTGTAAAGAAAGTATTTGATGTTTTAGCCCCTCGTTATACGAATCGTAACGGTGGATATACAAGAATTTTAAAATTAGGAGAACGTAGAGGAGACGATGCGTTAGAAGTAATTTTAGAATTAGTTGAGGAAGATGCAAAATAAGCATCTTTTTTGTGTGTAAAAAATCTTTCTTATGATATAATATTGAATAGAATAGGGGTGCAGAAATGAAAAATAAGGCAGTAGTGATTTTAAAATTTATGACAACTCTAGTGATTATTTTAATTGGTGTTGTAATATGGTTATTTCTAAACCAGCGGGAAGAGGAGAAAAAAATTCCAGTAAAAGAGCCAGAAATCAAAGAAGAAAATTTAGATATTAATAGTGAATTGATTAAAAATCTTCCTTATCCAAATATGAATACTGGATGTAATAAAATAGATGATCTGGGAAGATATGATGAAAAACAATTGAAAATAGAAGATATAGAACTTTCTGAAAAGATTGATACTGCATATAAAAAATTATCTACATCATCTAGTAATATTGTATCATCAGATGATATGAGACAATATGTCAAAAGTTATTGGAGTGAAATAGAAGAATATAAAGATTTCAGTTTTTCATTTAATGATACCAATTATACATATGATGAAGAGGAGAAAACTTATCATGTTGAAGCAAGTGAAAGTACTAGTTGTGAAGAAACTAATTATATGAAGCGCTTTCAGCCGATTATTTTAACTGCAACAAAGAAAGAAAAGCAAATTATAGTAGATTATGTGCTTCTTTATTATATTGAAGACTCTAGCAATGGAAAAGAAGTTGTTTACCATATTTATCAAGATAAAGAGTTTACAATTTATCTTGAAACAGTGTCAGAAACACAAGAAAAGTTGAATAAAAGTGCTTCAAAATATCAAGAAAAATTAGAACATTATACTTTTGTATTTAATGAAGGACAAAGTGGAAATTATTATTTTGTAGAAGGTAATAAGAAAAATGTAGTGAATGGTCTTAAAGAAGTAGAAAATTTAGAAGAAAAACTTAAAGATGTAAACATATTAACATTAGATAATGATTGTATTGAGTTTACAGAAGAACATATATATCAAAAGGATAAATTTTCAATAGAGAGTTTAAACACATCAGATCGTTTATTAATGGCACTTTCTTATGCATATAAAAATGAGCTTCTTGAAAAAGAGGATCAAGAAATCGATGACAAAATGGAGTATTCATTTACAAAAAAAGAAATAGAAAATATTTACAAAAATTTTTGGGGAGAAGAATTGAAATCAGAATTAGAAGAATTCGAGAAAATTAATTTTAAAGGGATTATAGATGGAGATCAATATCGTTTTATTGTGGATTTAGAAGAAAAGTTCTGTCCAACAAATAGAAAATATGTGGAAACGAAACTTGAACATGCGTATGAAAAGGAAGATACTCTTTATTTAGATTATAAAATCCGTTTTATAGATAAAAAAGGAAATCGTATGGATATTTATCAAAGCAAAGATTATAATATGCCTATAAAAAAGAACGTTGGAGCTATAAATATTTATGAAGAATATTGGGATCTAGAGTATGTTACTTATCGATATGTTTATAAGAAACAGGATGATGGAAAATATTATTTTTTAGAAGGACTTTATATTTAAGACTACTTTTGTAGTCTTTTTTTTGAAATCTGATTAACGAATTTAAGATATTAAAAAAAATCGTAGTACCAATTTTTTGTTTTGATGATTTGCTTTTCTATTTCAATCTTGGTATAGTTTGTCTGAGGTGATTAAATGAGAGAAAAAGCGGAGAAGTTTTTTTTGAGTAATGTAAAAATTTTTGAATGTTTTTTGGAATGCTTGTGGAAAACTCCAATAAAAATAAAAGAAAGGAAATTTTATCCACAGGAAAAGTACTTTATTATTGATTTTACAATGAATGAGTTTGAAGCAATTCGCATGAAAGGTATTATTGAGCAAAAAGGAGAAGATATAACTGTAAGGTCGAAATACACATTTCATAAGAATCAAGACTTTGATCATTATGAAACTTGTTTATTTTTATCTTTTTGTTATAAATGTCCAGAAGAATTAGAGTTATGTAATCAGTATGGACTATATAAAAAGGAAGGTATGAAAGAATTAAACTCTTCATTAACTATAAATCAAATTTATAATGATCAAAAAGATAAGAATTTATTGGGTGATAATCAAATATTTATATTTAACATGAAACGTGTAAAAGAACATTGCAGTGATAAAAAATTAGATCAACTATTACAAGATTTTGATAAAGCTATTAAAAATATCTATTCTTGATGGTGATGTCCTTTCTTGCTTTATAAAGATATTTATATTATAATTTAGTTGGTGATAATATGAACTTTAAAAATAAAGACATGTTTGGGAATCAAGTATTTAGAAAGCAAGTTAATCTTAATCAAAATCCTTCTTTACAGAATTCTGTTTCAAATTTAAAAGCAATGTCTGTAGATCCAACAAAGAAGAATGAAGTTCTTAGTTCTTTAAATCGTTTTCAAAAGCAAATGAGTTCAAATGATTATAATGAAATTTTATCGAATGTGAAAAGTTTAAAAAGTGAAAAAGTTATTGGTGAAAATAGTCCTTTAGAATCAAAAAAAGAAATTAATGAACAAGATTATCAAAGAACAATTTCAGATTTAAAACGATTAGAACATGAAGTGAGGTTTAAATAACATGATGAGAATTAGTAATGAATGGAATGAATTTAAATGTTTAGATGCAGGAAATGGAGAAAAGTTGGAGAGTTGGAATGGTATTATTTTAAGACGGCCAGATCCACAAGCCATTTGGACTGTTAATAAGGATATTGATATATGGAAAAAAGTAGATGGACAGTATTTTAGAAGTAATAAAGGTGGAGGAGAATGGAAATTTTTTAAAAAACTCCCAGAGTATTGGACTGTTACTTATAAAGGTTTAATGTTTAAGATTAGTCCTACGAATTTTAAGCATACTGGTTTATTTCCAGAACAGGCTGTAAATTGGGATTTTATGATAGATAAGATAAAAAATAGTAATCGTAAAATTAAGGTTCTCAATTTATTTGCGTATACGGGTGGAGCTACAATGGCCTGCTCAAAGGCTGGAGCAGATGTAGTTCATGTAGATGCTTCAAAAGGTATGACAGAATGGGCAAAAGAAAATATGAGATTATCAGGTTTAGAAAATAATTTTATTCGTTTTATTGTAGATGATTGTTTAAAATTTGTGGAAAGAGAATATCGTCGTGGAAACAAGTATGATGCGATTGTTATGGATCCACCTAGCTATGGCAGAGGACCAAATGGTGAAGTTTGGAAATTCGAAGATAGTATTTATACTTTGATTAATGCTTGTATTAAAATTTTAAGTGATAAACCTTTATTTGTCTTAATTAATTCTTATACAACTGGAATATCGAGTATTGTTTTAGAAAATATATTGAAGACAACTTTATTACCTCTTTATCCAAATGGTGAAGTAGATGCAGGAGAAGTCGGATTACCAGTAGAAAGAAATAACCTGATATTGCCTTGTGGAATATATGGAAGATGGCAAAGTAATGATTGATATCATTTATGAAGACAACCATGTGTTGGTTGTAGAGAAGCCAGTTAATATATTAGTACAGGCAGATGATACACATGATAAAGATTTATTATCTATTTTAAAAGAAGATATAAAAAAACGTTATCAAAAACCAGGAAATGTATACTTAGGATTGGTTCATCGATTAGATAGACCTGTAGGAGGAATTATGGTGTTTGCGAAGACAAGCAAAGCAGCTTCGCGCTTATCCGAACAAGTAAGGAATCACCAAATTCAAAAAAAATATTATGCAATAGTAGAAGGAAATTTAGATAAAAAGCAGGGCACTTTACGTGATTATTTGAAAAAAAATGAAAAACTAAATAAAGTGTTTATCGATCGTTCTGGAAAAGAATCTATTTTAAATTATTTAGTAGTGGATAGTAAAGAAAATTATAGTCTTGTAGATATTGATTTGAAAACGGGTAGAAGTCATCAAATAAGAGTACAATTTTCTAGTAGAAATCATCCTCTTTATGGTGATCAGAAATATAATAAAAATAGTAAAATAGGAGAACAGATTGCACTTTATGCCTATGAATTATCATTTTATCATCCAATAACAAAAGATAAAATGACATTTAACAAAAAACCATCTAGAACTTTTCCATGGAGTTTATTTCAGATTTAGAAAATAAACTCTTTTTTTATTAAAAACATATTTTATGTATAGAATCTCTCATTATTTACATATATTTTGATAGGTGATATAATGACGAAATATAAAACTGGAATGATCGTTTTATTGCTTTTATGTCTTTGTAGCTTTCATTTTGTAAAAGCAGAAGAACAACCGAAGGCATTAAAAAATAAAATTATTTATTTAGATCCAGGGCATGGAGGAGCAGATCCAGGAGCCCTTTATAAAAAAATAGAAGAACAAGCGATTAATTTAAAAATTGCCAATAAGTTAAAACAAAAACTGGAGAGTGCTGGAGTAACCGTATATCTGACACGAGATGGAGATTATGATTTATCAGTTCCATATGCTATTAATAGAAAGCGTAGTGATCTATCAAGGAGAGCTAATATTATAAATCGTTCTAATTGCGATTTATATTTATCAATTCATTTGAATGCAGAAACATCTAGTAGTTGGCATGGGGCAGAAGCATATTATGATGATGTAAATTCTGAAAATGAGAAAATTGCTAAAATAATGCAAGATGAATTTAGGAAAAGTCTAGACTCCAAACGGAATTATAAAAAAACGGATTCTATGTATTTGCATAAGCGAATTGAACGTCCAGGAGTTCTTTTAGAAGTCGGATTTTTGAGTAACCCTAATGATCGATATTTATTAACACAAGATTGGTATCAAGATAAAGTAGCAAATTCAATTTTAAACGGAATCATTAAATATTTTTCTTAAATTAAAGATATATGTAAGTGATTATTAAAAAATGTATTATTAATATTTAGTTTTTCTAATTACTTTTTTCTTTTATAAAAACTGAAATTTTGATGTATAAAAATCATAAAAAAAGCAATTATAATAAGAGGAAAATTTTAGAAAATCACACGAAAATACCATAAAAAAAACATATTTATTTCATAAATAGTATGATATAATGAATACTAGGTGGTAATATGGGCGGCAAGATATTTAAAACCTTAGATGAACAAATAGAAATCTTAAAATCAAAAGGGTTGATAGTTGAAGACTTAGATAAAGCAAAAGAGATTTTATTCCGTGAAAATTACTTTTTTATTAGTGGATATAGACACCTGTTTATGCGCACAGTGAAAGAAAGTAGATTTATTGAAGGAACGACTTTTGATGAGCTTTATGCAATGTTTTTGTTTGACAGAAAAATACGAAATATTATGTTCAAATATTTATTAATAATTGAAAATAATATCAAATCAATCATCAGTTACACTTTGTCAAAAAAATATGGTTTTAAAGAAAAAGATTATTTGGACCCTAAAAATTTTACGCAAGATAATTTAAGAGTGAGACAAGTACATGATGTTCTAAATAAAATGAAAAGGCAAATAAGAGTAAATGGAAAACAACATGCTGCTACTATGCATTACCTTAGCAATTATGGTTATATACCAATGTGGATTTTAGTAAAAGTATTGTCATTTGGAATTGTTTCTGAATTATATTGTATACTAAAAGCAGAAGATCAAGAAACAATAGCAGATATATATGGTATTGATATTGAATCTTTAACGATATATTTAGCTCTTCTTTCAAATTTTAGAAATTTATGTGCTCATGAAGATATTTTATATGACCATAGGACCCAAAGAGTAATTCCAGATAATAAGTATCATCATATGTTAGATATCAGTCAAACAAAAGATGAATATGATTTTGGAAAAAATGATCTATATGCGCTTATTATTATCATGAAGCAAATGCTTAGAGAAGAAGAATTTCGAGAATTGATATATGAATTAGGTTATGAAATTGATATACTAGATGGTAAAGTAGAAGTATTACCATTAAACACAATTTTAAATAAAATAGGTTTTCCAGATAATTGGAGAGATATTGTTGATATGGATTAAGGAGGAAAAATGAAGCAAAAAATAATTTATATAGTTACCATTATATTGTCAATTTTTATAGGTGTTTCTGGAACTTTAGTAACCATTCGATTTTTTCCTGTAAAAACTGAAACAATAGAAAAGTCTGTAAAAACAGTTTCGATTACAGAAGCAGATTCAATAAAAGAAGCTGTTTATAAAATTTATGATGCAGTAGTAGTGGTAGAGTCTTATAGAAATGGAAGGCAGACAGGAAGTGGTAGTGGCTTTATTTATAAGAAAAGTGATCAGGAAGGATTTGTTATAACAAATCATCATGTGATAGAGGGAGCGACTTCTATAAAGGTTGTTAATATGGAGGGAGAAACTGTAGATGCAAAGGTTTTAGGAAGTGATGAGTATGCAGATATAGCAGTTCTTTCTATGAATATTAGCGGAGTTTTGGCTGTTGCAGAAATTGGAGAAAGTAGTAAATTAGAGTTAGGAGATACGTTATTTACAGTTGGAACACCAGTTGGAAATGCTTATAGAGGAACGGTTACAAAAGGAATCTTATCTGGAAAAGATAGAACTGTTTCAGTTGAATCTTCAAGTGGGAATGGTAGTTATATGATGTCAGTATTGCAGACTGATGCAGCAATAAATCCAGGTAATAGTGGGGGACCACTGGTAAATATTAATGGAGAAGTAATTGGTGTAAATTCTTTAAAATTAGTAGAAGATGAGATTGAAGGCATGGGTTTTGCAATTCCAATTGAATTGGTAATGGCTTCTGTCGAAAAATTAGAGAAGGGCGAAAAAATTGAACGTCCAGTAGTTGGTGTCAGTTTACTTGATGTAAGTAATTCTTATGCATTATATAGAAATAAAATTACATTACATAAAAGTATTACATATGGAGCTGTCATTGTAAATGTAGAAGCAAATTCGGTAGCAGAAAAGGCTGGGTTGCAACAAGGTGACGTTATTTTAAAAGTAAATGATGATAAAATTGAAGATGTTGCACATTTTAGGTATAATTTGTATAAATATAGCATTGGGGATAAAATAAAAGTAATTTATAACAGAAATGGAGAGGAAAAGGAAACTACCTTGACATTAAATCAAAAAGCAGAGTAAAAGCTCTGCTTTTTAGATTTACTTCTTTTTACTTTTTTGTTATAATAAAAATAATAATAGAGGATTGGTGAAATTCATGGAGCGAGAGGATTATTTAAAAGAACAGATAGAAACTTATATTGATCGTTTAGACTTATTAGGCATGCAAGAAGCGATCGATCAAAAGCGTGTTAAAGAAGCTGTTGATGAACTAGAAAAGTTAGCTACTGAATATATAAGTTTATTAGATGAAAGACTTGAAAGTCAAATTCAAGGAATAGAAAAGAGATTTGTAGTTACTTTAGAAGAAGAATTAGAAAAAAGAAAACAAATTTGCGATGTTGTAAATAAAAGATTTGAAGAAATTGTATCAATATTTTCAGATATAGAGAAAATAAGCGTTGCATCAGACCTTTGGTCACATATTAGTACTGTGATAGAAGCTTCAAAAAAACAAGTCCATGAATATGAGAGCGATATTAAGTTAGTTGAAGAACAATTCATAAAAATAAATCAAGCAGAAAAAAAAGAAGCTAGTTTGAATGAAAATCGTAGAAAAGCTTATTTGAAGAAAACAGATTTAAGAAATAGACAAGTATCATTTGAATTTTTAAATGATGAAATTTTAGAAGTCTATCGTTCACTTTTAATTGAAGGAAATGCAGAGCAATTAGATTTTTCAAATATACAAGCCAAAGAAAAGGCATTAAAAAAGCGTCAAAATCAATTGTTAGAAAATTTAGAGTTAGCACGTAATACCAAAGATGCTGAGGGTTATATAAAAGTTTATGAGGGACGTGTCAGAGAAAATCGATTAGAACTAGATAAAGTATCAGAGCAAACTTTTCTTCATTTGTTAAGAAGGATAATGGATGCTCCAGTAGATAGCTATGAATCCTTAGCAAGTAGGACAAAAACAGTACAAGGAATGGTAAAATCTAGAATTTCTCAAGTAGAGCAATTGTATCAAGAAGGAATAGTGGAAAAGGAAGAATATACGACTCTAGCTTCAAGGATTGATCATAGTAGAATATATAGTCAATTGTCAGATTTGAAAGAATTAGACAGAAATGAAGCCTTTATAAGTTCAACTGAAGAACAATTAGAGCATACAAGAGATCATATAAAAGGAAAAGAAGAACTAGAATTAATATTTGCAGAACGTGCTAAGGAAAGAGGAAGAGTTGCAATTGTACCAGAGCCAATAGATCAGCCATCTTTATTAGATAATGGCGGAGAGGCAGAAATATTATTTGCAGATGAAGATGGATTTGATGGTTATGAAGACTTAACCTCAAAACAAGTAAAGAAAGATAAAAAAAGAAGACGCCAAGTAATATCTATTGAGCCTGCAAAGAAAAGTTTATTGGAAAAATTGGGAAAAGCAATTGGAAATATTTCAAAAGGAATAAAAGACAAAATTATAGAATTGACGAAAAAGCCTACTAAGTATAATCCAGTAATAGGAGACCAGATTGAGTTAAAAGAAAATGCAGCTATTTATGCTAATCCTTTAGATCTACCAGAAAAGAAAGATAAAAAAGAAGCAAAAGAATTAGGTTTAACTGGAACTAAATTATTTGTAGCAAGAGGTGTAATTTTAGATTATACGGGGACTCCGATTCATATTACAACAGATTATGGAGCAGATTTAGAAGCAATAGCTAAAAATATGAACTTAAAAGAGGGAACATATAGTATCGCTTTAAGCTGTTCACTAGGAGATTCAGAAGGAAAATTTATTGCTTTAACTGATGATAAATTAAATCCAGATATTGAAAAAGGCTGGATTAGCGCAGTGGATATGAATATAATCATTCTAAATTCATTAAGTGCCGCAAAGGAAAAGGGAGGAATGAAAAAATGATGAATATTGAACTTCATACCGTTCTAACCTTAGATGATAATGAGAAATATATTGTAGTTGCAAGAGCCGAACATGATGGAAATGCATATGATTATTTACTTCAGTTATCTGCAGATGGGGAAGATGTAACAGAGCAGGTGGCTGTAGTAAAAGAGGAAAAAGAAGATAATCGTTTATATATTGTAGAAGTAAATGACAAAAATGAATTAGATAAATTAGCACCTTTATTTTGCAAGCAATTAGAAGAATTACAATAAAAAACCTTTAGTAAAAAGTCTAAAGGTTTTTCTAATATATTTCATGACAAGTACCTGCAGCGGGTCTATAAAAGCAATGATTTTTATATCTTCCAGCATTTTCTTGATCCCACCAAGTTGCTTTACAAGCAGCTCCACTACTTGGTGCGTAAAACCAAAGGGCGTGTGTTGCAGGATGATAGTATTCTCCTTTTAAAACTCTATCTGCTAAATTTTTCTCTTGAGTTGTTGGATTACTAAAAAACAAGGGACTATTTTTTCCTTCAAAGCCGCCTGGAGTTTGATAAATCATTTTTGATATGGTTGTGATATCTTTAAAAGTAAGGCAATTGCCCAAGACCCTATTTACACCAACATTTCCTACCATAAGCATTCCCAGATTACCTTCGCCAACTGCTTCAGCACGCATGAGCCTTGCGAGTAAATCTCTTTCTTTTGTAGTATATTTTATTACTCCCATATAATCACCTAATTTACTATATGCTTTCTTTACATAATATCTACAATTGTATCTGTATTTTGCAAAAATATTACCTATAATTGTTATGAATTTATAAGATGATTCTTGTACTTTGTAATAATTTATGATATACTTTATTTGTATTTTGATTTAGGGGTATAGTTCAATGGTAGAATAACGGTCTCCAAAACCGCTGATGTGGGTTCAACTCCTGCTACCCCTGCCAAATGTAAATAAACTCTAAATTTTAGAGTTTTTAATATATGATAAGAAAGAAATGATTAAGATGGATAATGATTTTGTATATTTATCAAGTCATCAAGGATTTGCTCTAGTTGATAAAATTAGTGAACTAAAAGAAAATCCATATTTTAGAGATGAAATTGCCGAAAGTTTTATAAAAGAAGTCTATACAAGGGCTACAGAAATAACCGTTAATAGTCTCAACACTGGAACTAATATATTGTCAAAATTACGAAAAAATGGCAATAAAATTAAAATCTCAAAAAGTAAATTTGAATATATAACAAGATTAACTGGAATAGATGTTTTTGATGAAGAAACTATTAATCAATTTATATCTAAAGTAAATAAGGCTAATCCTGAAACTGAACAAACTAACTTAAGAAGAAGATAATAAAAGTAACATTCATACAACAAATAAAATTTGGAAACTCGTTCAGTTTCCGTGCCATTTGAGAATAAGGCGAACTCCATCTTCGTATTTAAAGGTGGTGTCGCTATTAATATAGCAATTAAAAGAGTGCCAAAGTGGGCACTTTTTTCCATTTTATGGTATAATTAAGGTATGAAGGAAATGGTAGAAGTAATTCGAATAGATTAGTTTCTAATATATAATGAAACTGAATTTGTGACAAGGAATTACTCATAAAGCATATGAGGAACTTAATTTGTCCGATGTACAATTAGAAACTTTTATAGAAAGATTAATTATTGATATAAATGCTCTAACATATGAGGACTTAGAAAAATAGTTTTTGCACAATTAAAAAATGAGTTTTCTTGTAATGACGAACTCTTAGAATTATATTTTATAAAGGCTGGGAGTATAATAAAAGAGTTGGCTGTAAAAGATGATGTAAATGACAGAAAAATAAGCAAAAAAGTTTTTTAAAGTTAATATCAGATGTTAATAAAACCTTAGATAGTTGGTATGTTAGCAAGATTGGTATAGAGAAATATTGTAAATTAATGAGAAAAAAATATCTCAAATGTATGGTAATAGAGAAATTATGACATCTATCATTAGATATTTGAATAGCTTAGGATGTAAGACTTCTACTGATAAAGAGTTCAATAAAAGTAGTATAGGAAGAATATTAAACAATAAAAAGTATATAGGAGTTTATTTACATAGAGATATAGAAACCCCAGATGGAATACCTAGAATAATAGAAGATGAATTGTTTGGGAAAGTTCAACAGGAGCTAACCAGGAACGGTTTGGTGTCTGCTAGAAATAGAGCAAATTTTATTAAAAGAAATAAAAAATTATAATTATATAGAGAATGGAACAGAAATAGTTACAACTGATAAAAATATATTTATTTTTAATTATGATTTGACAATATTTTTGAGTGTATAAATAAAAAAATGTGCTACAGTTTAAAAATGTATTATTGAGATAAATAATTATAGCAAAGGAAGTGAGATCATGAATCATGAAATGAGATTACATGAAGGACCATTTAATAGAATTAATAGTGGAATAAAAACGATAGAGTATCGATTAAATGATGAAAAAAGAAGACAAATTAAGGTAAATGACACAATTACTTTTTATAAAAGACCTGAAGAAGTAGAAACAATTAAGGTAAAAGTTGTAGAGTTAAGATATTATGATACTTTACTAGATATGTATGCAGATACTTTTAAAAGTTATTTAAATGAAATATATGAATCTCCACAGGCAGTAGTAGATGATACTTCCTACTATACAGAGGAAGAAGTAAAAAAATATGGTTGTGTAGCAATCTTTTTTGTGAGAATCGGATAAATATGGTTACAATTATTAATTATGATAGAAAATATGCAGAAGAAATAGATAAACTAGATCAAGAATATTGGGGAATCTGCGAAACTACTAATGTATCAGATGAAATAAGAGACCAGGATATTGTGAAACTTGCAAAGTTAGAAGATTATATTGTAGGCATTATACATTTTAAACCAATAGGAGATTTAATAGACGCTTATCATCTTTTAGTAAAGCCAGAGAATCAGGGACAAGGAATTGGCAACCTTTTGATGAAAGAAGCCTTAAAAGAAACTTTAAAAAATGATTTTAAAACAGTAATCGCTCATGCTGTAGAATTTGAAGGAAATATAAATGCAAAGAAAATATTGGAGACTAATGGATTTCAGGAACTTTATAGAGTAAAAAATTATTGGGAATCTTTATACCCGGGGAGTTATTGTAAACAATGTAATAGCTATCAATGTCATTGTGGAGTAGTTGTATATCGAAAGAACTTATAAAAGTATAGGTTTTTTTATTTTATATAGAAACTTAATTTGGTATAATGAAATTGAAGAGGAGGATAAGAATGGATAAAGAAATTAAAAATATACTAAAATTAGTAGATGAAAATTTTTGGTACATGATTGATATTGATGGAGTTTGCATAGATACAGAAGAACGTATTGCTATTATAGCTCGTCAATTAGGATGGAAAAGAGCCTTAGAAACAATAAATTGGCATGAGCATATTTATTCTTCTAGGCAGATCAATCATAGTTTAGATGTATTAAGAGAAGTTCAAAAGAATTTAAAAAGAATTCAACTATTAACTACAAATCATAGTCCTCTTGAAAAGAAAGAGAAGATCTCTTTTATGAGAGAACAAGGCATAGAAATTCCAATTGTTTCAGTGCCACCAAAAGTATCAAAAGCATTAGTAGTTCCCCCATCATTTTATAATCGGAAAGTTGTATTGGTAGATGATAAGAAAGAAAATGTTATAGATTGGAGAAATCATGGAGGAGTGGGAATTGTTTTTACAGAACAGGATAGTTCAACTCCAAAAGTAAAAAGTTTAGAATTTTTAAGATATGTAAAGTAGGAGGTATTATATGTTAATCAAATCAAACGCAATAGATCGTTTATTAAGGGAAAATCCAGGCTTAGGAGAAAGACGTTTTGGATTGCCAGATATTGGTCTTAGAGTAGATGGTGAAAAGTTCAATCCGACAGTTCAAAGCATTGCTGATGCAATAGATTTTTATGGTTTCGAAGTGAGAGATGAAAATATAGCAACAATTCCTGATATAGATTTAGGAAGTGGGAATCCAACAAAGTATCCCCCATTTCCTCTATCAATAGAAGAAATGAAAAAATCTTTAGATTCTCTTTCTATGTACAAATATCCCTATACAGAAGGTGATGATAATATTAGAAAAATATTACTTGATTATATAGAAAAAGAAGGAATTATTAATACTTCACCATATGCTTATAAAGACGTGGATGAAAAAGGTTTATCTGTTCATAATGTTACTTTTTTGCCATCAACATCAATTGCATTTAATATGATTATTAATGTTATCTCAAAGCCAGGAGATGTTGTATTAGTAACAGGTCCGAATTATGGCTTATTCACAATTCGAGCAGAAAGGGCAGGAGCCGAAGTTGAAATATTAAATTTAGAAAAAGAAGATAATTGGCTAGTCAATCCAACAAAGTTGGCGAATAAAATAGATGAAATCAATGAGAGTTTACAAAAGGTTTATAATCGTAGAAAAGGATATGTTCCAAGAGTAGTGGCGTTTTTAAATGCGAACCCAAATAATCCAACTGGAAAAGTGATGGGAGAAAAAGATATCGATTTACTGAGAGCAATAGGACAAATCTGCTTGGAACGTGGTGTGTTTATAATTGATGATTTGGTATATCGTGATTTAACGTTTGATGAAAATAATCTTGCAAAACCAATCGCAACAATTCCAGGAATGTTCCGAAATACAATCTCTTTGTTTGGACTTTCTAAAAGCTATGGAATGGCTAGTTTACGTGCTGGATTTGTAGTGGCAGATGAAATTATAATTAGAGAGTTAATAAATCGTATTTTCCAAGAAATGGATTCTTCTCCAGATATTGTAGGAAGAGCTTTAGCTGGTGCATTTAATACAAGCAAAGAAAGAGAACTTGTCTATCAGGAATACTTTCGTGATTTAAGAAATATCTATCAGTATAAATTTCATTTATTAAAGGCTCTGGTAAATGGAATTGAAAGCATTAAAGATAGTCCTTATTATGAAGAAGTAAGCTCCAAAATAGTATCTGAAGTAGAAAAAGAAAATTTAGAACAAGTCTTAAAGGGACTTCCTTATACGGATTTTCCAGAAAATTTAATACCAGAAGCTGGATTTTTCGCTATTTTAGATTTTACAAGAATAAAAGGTATGAAATATCATGGGGATACAATCAATAGCGAAAAAGATTTATTAAAATTTTTCTATAAAACTTCTAGGACAAGATTTTTAGTCGGGCAATCAATTAGTTGGCCTTATGAAAATGAATTAGTGGGGAGGGTTACTTTTGCCCTAGAAGATGAACAAATTATTAGTGCACTTAAAAATATGAATTTAGCACTTTCAAAGCTTACAGTAAGAGAAGAATATATTATTAGAAAAAATGAGCTAAAAGATCAGGAGCAAATGGCTCATATTAAAGTCGATGGTTGGAGAACTGCATACGATAAAATTGTCGCATCAAAATATTTAAATGAATTAAATTATGAGGCTCAAACAGAACGTTATATACGTAGTTTTGAAGATTATAAAGATTTAGTATTGGTGGCAGTAGAAGGTAATGAAGTTTTAGGCTATTCTTGTTTTGATATTAAGAAATTCTATGAGAAATATGATTCTGAATTGGTTAGTTTATATATTAAACCTGATCATAAAGGAAAAGGGATAGGAAGTGCATTATTCAAAGAAACGGTAAAAGAACTATTAAGTCGTGATAGAAAAAATATGATAGTTTGGTGTTTTGCAGAAAATGAAAAAGCAATTCGTTTTTATGAAAAATTAGGTGGAAAAAATGTAGAAACGAAACAAGCTAAAATAGGAGATAATTATTATAAAGAATATGGATTTTACTTTGATTTAGAAATGATAATGAAAGATCAATTCTAAAAGGAGGTTAGTATGACTTACTTAATATTTCAATCAGCGTTATCAATAGAGAATAATCAAATACAATCTTGGGCGCCCAAAAGGAATCCTAAAACAAATAATAAAAAATATTGGTGGGAAAATGTTGGAAAAATAAAAAAGGGAGATATTATATATTTCATTTCAGATGCATATTTATGTGCCAAAGGAAGAGCTATTATGGATGGTAAAGAAGTAGTACATCAAGATTATTATACTGAACCTCACAATAATGATAGTTGGAGCGATGATGGATATGGAGTTATTAGTGAAGTTTTAGAAACTTATCAAACCAAACAAATAAAAATAATACAGGAAATGAAACAGAAAAATTATCAGATAGAAGCACAAGAGAAGGATCGTTTTCCCTTTTGTATTAGAACAGGCAGTTTTACCGCAAAACAAGGGGGATATTGTTTTGAAATTCATTCAAAGCTGATTACATTTATAGAAGAATGTGTTATAAATGCAGGAAATAGAATAAAATGGGGAGAGAAATATAATCATCATAATATATTAGATAAGAAACTTCCTAGTACATATGGAACAAGTGAAATATCTTCAAAAAAAATAAAAAAGGGAGAAAAAGGAGAAAAAGGAACTCAAAAATTTTTTGAAAATAAAGGATTTCTTACGGAACTTGTAGCAGAGGAGAAGCGAAATCCAGCAGATTTGGTCATTAGGAATAATGGCAAAGAATACATGATAGAGATAAAGAATATAACTGTAGAATCGGCAGAAAAGTCTATTTATTTAAATGACTCACAGCTTCAAAATTTATATTTACAAAAGACTTATTTATGTTTATATTATGGCTTAGAAGAAATGGTATTTTTATTAAATCCTCAGAAACAAAAAACAGTAATAAAAGAGCTTATAGAAAGTTTTGATAAAATTCGGGAAAATGTAATTCACCAATATAGTGGAAAATTTTATGTAGATAATATTTCAGTTTTATTGACAGAGAAAATGATTGTAGAAAATTTTATCGATATTAGTAATTGGAATTTAAATCAAATAGAAGCCTATTTAAATAAAAAATAGAAGTGTGAACTTCTATTTTACTTTAGGATCCTCAAATAATTGGTCAATCTGAATATTTAAGACTTGACTAATATTCCATAAAACTGGAACACTTACCATTTGTTTCTCAGATTCTAAGGTTCCAATTAAACCTGTACTAACTCCAATCATTTCAGCTAAAGCTGCTTGCGTGATACGCTCTTTATGATTTAAGTTATATAAATTTCGATAATAGCGAACATTACTACCAACTAACCTTGCCAATTCTTCTTTATTGTTATCATTATATAATTTCATATTACCACCTGACTACTCACTGCTACCAACATTGTAACCTTTTAACTAGATTGTTACAATTTAATATATATAATAAATTGTTAGATATACTAATAATAAGGTATAATATAAATGGAGGGAGCAGTAAAATGAAAAAACAAATTGATATTCTTTATGTGAAAAAAGTGATAAAACCATTAGAAGAAGTAATTCATAAAGTGGAAGTATCTGATGAATTTTCACAACGAGACTTAGAAACTTTAAATCAATTATTATTAGAAAAATACCTAATTTTAGAACATATATTACAGGAAAATTCTTCTAATAGTCAATAGAAAAATAAAAAGCAAGAACGTAAAATAACTATATTTAGAAAAGAGGAGAGATGTAAATAGGATAATAATAGAGATTTCTATTAAAAACATCAGGCTAATTGAAAAACAGGATATTTAAAAAGAATATCATTTGAAGAAAACCTCCATGAAAAGATTATAAACAAAATTAAATTTCTAAAAAATTGTGAATAAAATTTTACTTTTTTATCATAATAGGGATAAGAGAGGAGAATGTAATTTGAGCGAAAGTAATCAAGAATTATTGCAGTATATTTATAAAATAGCTGAGATGGGAAAATATTCTACAACAGAATTAGTAAAAGAATTACATGGGAAAGATAACAAAATTAAAGAAATATTAGATGATATTTTAAAAGAATACGAGAAATTTTATGAAAAGTCATTAAAATTATTTGATAAATTTAAAATACAAGAAAAAGAAGTAGGATTTATGTCAAAAATGAGTGCTAGTATTAGTATGAAAAAAGAAGTATTAGATGATAATAGTGATGCCAGCATGGCAGATATGCTTATAAAAGGACTTACTATGGGCAGTTTAGAAATGAGTAAAAAAATTGATCAATATGAGAAAAAAGCAGATGACAAAATACTAAATCTAGCAAAAGAACTTCATAAATTTCAAGAAAAACAAATTGATAATTTAAAAAAATATTTATAGCTATTTCAGGATAAGCAAATAGCTTTTTTTATAAACAAATTGTTAGAATGCGTTGTTGTAATTTTTATAAAATTAAGATACAATAGACATCAGGAAAAGGAGGAAACTTCATGATAGAAAGTTTTAAAAAATTGTTTTTGATGTCTATTTTATCTTCAATTTTCTTTATTATAGTTGGTTTATTTTTAATTATGAAACCAGATACAACAATGGCAATTATTTCTTATGCTATTGGATCCTTAATCATGGTAAGTGGTACAATATTCTTAATTAAATATTTTACTAACAGAAATGGATATACAATGCTTAGTGGAGAATTAATCTTAGGAGTTATTTGTGTTATTGTAGGAATATCGTTATTTTTAAATCCAAAAGCGTTAGCAAGTGTGATCCATTTTATCCTTGGAATGTGGATTATTATTAGCAGTGTTACCAAAATCCAATATGCGTTTCAATTAAAAGCATATAATAACAAAGCTTGGATTCCTACAATGATATTAGCAGCAATAACATTTATTTGGGGATTATTGTTATTATTTGATCCATTTGAAGGAGCTATGTTGATTACTCAGATTATTGGAATGTTTATTTTAGTGTATGCAATTCTAGACTTGGTTGAAGTCTTCATTATTCGAAAAAATTTAAGAGATATTAAAGATGGAATTATTGAAATAATAAAATAGAAGATTTTGAAATCTTCTATTTTCTATTATTGATTGCTTTTTCAAATACAGGAAGCATTCCAATGCCATTTTCTCTATGAGGAGGCAATTGATAAATATCATGACCAGGGAACTCATTTCCTTCAATTAAAAGCGGACCATGGTCAGAAATTGCAACATCCCATCCAACTAATCCCACTTGTGGAACCACTTTAGCTGCTTCTAATACTAAACTTTTTACGAGTTCCCATTCTGGAATTTGAAATCCTTGTATTGGAGTGTTAGTTTCTGGATGTATATCAAAAACTAAATTTTTTTTATTTACAGCTGGATAAATAATTTTTCCTGTTTTTATATCAATAGGAGCAACCATACCACCAGCATTAAAATTATCCACTATTTTTCCACAGCCAATTCTAGAATAAGCAGCAATAATTTTTGATTTATTATTTTTAAAAATGCTAATTACTCGAATTGTATTAATGGAAGAAGGATTTAAAGAACTCATTGTTTTTTCTTGAATAACAAGTTCTTCTATTAAAAATAAATTTTGTTTCATTAAATATTGATAAAGATTTTTATCTTTCCACTCATTAATTTTGATTTTCTGCATATTATCTCCATGAGTTCCATTTAAAGGTTTTGCAAAAATTTCTTTTTTATTTTTTAAAAAATTATTGAATGCTTCCTGATTGCTTCCATTTAATAAAATCCAATCACGTTTGATATAATCCTTAAACATTTTATTAAATTCTTGTTTTTCTCTAAACAGGTAGGTATAGTTTTGATCATTATATTTTTTAATATAAGCATTATTAATTCCTCTGGTCAAGATTGTTTTTCGTTGATTTTTATTTAAATGATACATTTCAAACAGAAGATAATCTAAATATCCTGCTTGATACTTTAACCCACAATAAACAATATCAAAAAAAATAAATAATTTGTTTTTTTTCGTTTTCTTTTTTACCTCGTTAATTGTAAGAAAAAATCGTTTATAGTCCATGCTAAAAATTCTTTTTATTAAATAACTTAGTTTTTTCATCCTATCACCATTTTTATTTTAGCACATTTTCCTACATAATGTAATAGATAATAAAGTAGGATAATGAACAAAGAGTAAAAAATAAAGAATAGAATATCTCTTTTCAGTAATACTAATAATATGATATACTATTTTAGGATAGGAGTGTATTTATGGAACTACTTATATTATGTATTAAGATTTTTTGCGCAAGAATTATGGATGTGTCACTTGGAACTGTAAGAACTGTATTAACTGTGAAAGGCAAAAAAGGATATGCAAGTTTAATCGGATTTGTCGAAGTTTTAATTTGGTTTATTATTGTACAGGAAGCAATGAATACAGAACTTACTAGCATTTTTATTGCGATCTCTTATGCAGGAGGATATGCGACAGGAACTTATATAGGAGGTTTTATTTCACAAAAATTTATTCCAGGAAATTTTGGGGTTCAAATTATTACAAGTATAAAAAAAGCTTCTATGATAGAAACTTTAAGAAAAGAAGGATATGCAGTATCTGTAATTAATGTAAAAGGACAAGAAGAAGAAAAATTGATGCTATTTATTGAAATTGACAAAAAAAGATTTGTCCATTTACAGTCAATTGTCAAAGAACTAGACGATAAGGCATTTTTAGTAGTGAATGAAACAAAGATGGTTCAGAATGGATATTTTAAATAAAAAGTAATAAAATCATAAAATAAAAACCAAAAACCACTTTATACATACATTATAATGAGGTGTATTATATGTATAAAGTATATCAGGTATTACCAGGAGAAGAATTAAAAAGCATTGCAGAAAAATTGGATATGGAATATCAAGTGTTATGCGAACTCAATGGATTTTTAGAAGGACACGAATTGAGAGCAGGAGAAAATCTAGTGATTCCAAATAATCAAGCAAATTTATTTCAAAGTTATCGTGTGAAAGCTGGAGATAATTTATATGAAATCGGAAGACGTTACCAAACAAGTGCCAAAGATATTGCGCTTATTAATGGATTAGAAGAAGATGATTACATTTATCCAAATCAGGAATTGCTAATTCCAAGAGCAGGAGTACAAGTCTATATAACAGAAGAAGGAGATACATTAAAAAATGTATCTAAAAAATTTAAAACCACTGTAGAAAAATTAGTAATGGAAAATGAAAATATTTATTTGTTGCCCGAACAATTATTGGTTTTTAAAAGAGAGAATTTTTTATAAAAACTCTTTTTTTTTGGATTCTTTTAGGTTATAATGAACTATAAGGGAAGTGAAATAAATGAAAAAATTATTTGTATTCGTTATAATTGGTCTTTCTTTGCTTTTAACTGGATGCGGAAATAAGTTAAAAACTTATAAAGAAGTAGATTATAAAACTTTGATGAATATGTTTGAAGAAAAACAAAGTTTTATCCTATTCATTGGTTCAACAGAATGTCAGCATTGCGATTTATATAAGGAAACATTAAATGAAGTTATTTCAAAATATCAAGTTAAAATTAGTTATATTGATATTTCAAAACTATCAATGGAAGAAAACGCAAAATTAAAAATATATGTAAATTATAATGGCACTCCAACTACTGCTTTTATTGAACAAGGAGAAGAAACTTCTATGTATGATAGAATAGATGGAAATAAGCCATTAAATAAAGTAGTAGAAAAATTAAAGAAAAAAGGATATATAAAATAAAGGGGAAGCGAAATGAAGGGTGAAAACATTGAAATTTTAAATTTAGATGATGAAAATATAAATAATGCTGTACCAGAAACATTCAGTGTAATAAAATCTTATGGAGAAGATTTAACAGCAAAAACATATATAACCAACCCAGCAATTGCACGCGAAAGTGAAATAAAGAAATTGATGATTGTACTGTTAACTCCAGAAAAATCTGGGCTGTTAGTTGGAAAACCTGGTATCGGAAAAACAGCAATAGTAGAGGGACTTGCTTATTTGATTCAACGAAATGAAGTTCCAGAAGCTTTAAAAGGATATCGCATTATTAAAATTAATTCAACATCATTGATTGGTAAAATGGTAGTAAATGGAAAAGAAGAAATGGTTATCAGCTTGCTTGTTCAAGAATTAAAAAGTGTAGATAAGACAATCTTATTTATTGATGAAGTACATACTTTAATTGGAGGCCGTGGAGATGGGCCAATGGATTTAGCAAATATTCTAAAACCTGCACTTGACCGTGGAGATGTAAAAGCAATAGGAGCTACAACAACAATTGAATATGATATTTATATTGTAAGAGACCGGGCCTTCTTAAGACGTTTTGACAAAATTGAAGTAAGTGAACCAGATGAACCAACAACAGTAAAAATTTTAATGGGATCACTTCCTAAAATTGAAAAGAAAACTGGGATTAAATTTAAATACAATGAATATGTATCAGAGTTATTGGTGAAATCCATTGTAAGAGCTACTTCAGAATTTAAACGTATTTATGGATTAGCAGCTCAATATCCAGATGTCGCTTTTTCTGTTTTGACACAAGCTTTTTCGCAAGCTTTATATCAAAACAAACCAGTTGTGGATGTATTGGATGTTTATGAAGCAATAAAAACGAGTAAACGAATTTATCCAGATAGTATTATTAAAGAATTGAATTTATTTAGAGAAGAATTCAAAGGATTATGTTTGGATGAAAATATTGTTCTTCCAATTGTAACAATTGATGAAGTACAAAATAATGAAGAGAATTATTAGAATTCTCTTTTTTGAAATCAAAAAGGAAGTGGTAAAATCATATCATTAGATTGAAGTATGAAAGGATGTGTGTTAAAATGTTGATAGTGAATAGTGAGGTGGAGTTATGAGAACAGTTCCTAAGAAAAATTATATATTGTTAGGATTATTAGGTGGGATAACGATTCTTGCAGTTGTATATATGAGTAAATGGTATCGAGCTTCAGAAAATTATTATTTAGAAAACTCAGTAATGAAAGACCTTGTTGGAGAAGTAAAAGAATTAGAATTTGAAAATTATGTTTTAGAAAATCCAGATGTAGTAATTTATATCTCTAATGAACAAACGGAAACAACAAGAAAATTTGAAAAAAAATTAAAGAGCTATATATTAGAAGAAAATTTGAAATCTCATTTTGTTTATGTGAATGGAAAAGAAAGTACAGAACGTTTTTTATTAGATTTTAAGAAGAAATATTTTATGAATGACATAAAGGGAATAGAGATAACTTATCCTAATCTAATGGTTGTAGAGAATGGAAAAGTTAAGGACATTTTGTATCGAACTGCATTAGTAGAACGAAATGTGAAAGATATAAAACCATTTTTACAAAGAAATGGGGTATTAGAAGATGCTTAATGTAGTATTATTTGAACCAGAGATTCCTCAAAATACTGGAAATATTATGAGAACTTGTGCTGGAACAAATACAAAGTTGCATTTAATTAAGCCACTTGGGTTTTCATTAGACGAAAAAAATATTAAACGAAGTGGAGTCAATTATATAGATCATTGCGATTATACTTTATATGAAAATTTTGAGGATTTTATAAGTAAAAATCCAGGTGAATACTATTTTTTGACACGTTATGGTACAAAGGCGCATACTGATTTTGATTATACAATAACAAAAAAACCAATCTATTTGATATTTGGAAAAGAAAGCACTGGAATTCCTAAAGAAATATTAAAGAATTATTTAGATCACTGTATGCGAATTCCGATTAATCAAAATATTCGTGCACTTAATTTATCTAATTGTGTAGCAATTATGGTATTTGAGGTTTTGCGCCAAAACAATTATCCAGAATTACTTTTTAGTGATCCATTTAAAGGTGCAGATTATTTGACAAGGGCTGATTAAAAATGCTTGAAAAAAAAAAGATTTAATGTTATCATGATTATGAGAATATAAGGGAGGAAATTTATATGGAATTTTTAACAAATAATTATATATGGATTATTGTTGTTGTGGTAGTTATATTAATGACAATTATTGGTTATATAGCAGAGAAAACGAACTTTGGTAAAAAAGAGTTTTCAAAGAAGAAAACGAATAAAGGATTAGAAGAAAAAAAAGAAGAAATAAAAGTTGAAACAAAAAGAATAGAAGAACCAAAACCAACATTAGAACCTGTTTCAAAATTTGAGGAACCAATGGAAACTTTTGAAACTCCAAATAGAAATATAGAACAAGTAGAAAAGAGAGTAGAAAAAGCAGTTCAGTTTAGTGATCCTTTAGCGGATGATATGAATGTCGCTAGTGAAACACTAGAAAAACCATATCAGGAAACAAGAAGTTTCCCAATAGAAGAAGATTTAAATGTTCCATTTGGTGAGAATGCTTCTTATAATGCATCAAGTGAAAATTCATTTGATGTGGCAGAAGATTTGAACGCACCATTTGGAGATTTTAGACATGCAGCGGAAAGTGTAGAAGAGGAAAATCTTAATGTTCCACTTACTGATGAACTTTCTTATGACTCTTCTTACGATATGCCAGCAGAAGATTTAAATGCACCATTTGGAGACAATGTTGAAGTGTCAACTAGAGATAGCTTTAATTTGGACTTACCAGATATTGATTCTATAAAAGAAGATGTAAATACAACCATAGATAATGAAAATGACGATGATGATATATGGAAATTTTAAATAGCGGAAACGCTATTTTTTAAATTTCAAAATTCCTATTTTTAATTCTGAGCTAAGTATGATATAATGAATAGGATACTGTAAACGATTGGAGGATTACTATGACGTTTGACGGAATTGTAATATTATTAAGAAAATTATTAGATGTATTATTAGTTTGGTGGCTATTGTATTATATTTTAAAAAATTTAAGAAAAAACGTAAAGATGGTATTGCTATTTAAGGGAATATTAATTTTATTAGTTTTAAAAGTAATTAGTGACTTGCTAAATTTAGTTACAATTAATTATTTGTTGGATTATGTAATTATGTGGGGACCTTTAGCTTTGATTATTATCTTTCAACCAGAAATTCGTAATGTATTAGAGCAACTAGGAAGAAGTCAACTATTAGGTAGACATAAATTATTAACAGTAGATGAAAGAGAAAAAGTGGTATATGAAATCATACAAGCTTTAGACTATTGTAAAAGAGCAAGAATAGGAGCTTTAATTGTTATTGAAAGGGATCATAGCTTAAATGATTATATTGAGAAATCAAAAAAATTATATGCAGATATTTCGAGCGATTTATTGGAATCTATCTTTTTCCCAAATAATCCCTTACATGATGGTGGAGCAATCATTCAAGGAGATAAAATCACTAGTGCAGGCGCAGTGTTTCCGACAAGTGATAACCTAAAAATTAGTAAAAGACTTGGAACTAGGCATCGAGCAGCACTAGGTATTTCAGAAGAAACAGATTGTATTTCATTAATCGCCTCAGAAGAAACAGGAAGACTTTCTATCGCATTAGGAGGAGAATTACATTATAATTTGACATTAGATGAAGTAAAATTAATGCTATTAGATGAATTGCGTCCAAAAAAATCAACAGCAATAGAAGAAGAGGAGGAGATGATTGATGAAGAATCTAATGCAAGCAATGAATGATCTTTTTAACAGAATCTGGCATTTTATTGACCGCAGAATTATTGTGCCAATTACAAAATTGATTTTGAGATTGACTGGAAATTTTGATCGTTCTGGAAAGCGTTTTGAAAATTGGCTATCTAGACCGACAACACTATTATTTATTTCATTATTTTTAGCAATCTTCATATTTGTAGTTGTAGATCAAAAAATACTAAGATTTTCAGAAAGCTCAGCAGAAGTATTGACAAATCAACCAGTTACTGCCAAATATAATGAAGAAGCTTATGTAATAGAAGGATTACCAGAAACAGTAGATATCACATTAATCGGATCTAAAACAGATCTATTTATAGCAAAACAGTCACCTTCTTATGATGTAAACGTAGATTTGACTGGATTAAGAGCAGGAACACATAAAGTAAATATTAAATATAACCAAGTTGCTTCTACATCTTTAGAATATAAAGTAAATCCATCTTCTGTAACAATTAATATTTATCCTAAGATTTCTAGAACTAAAACTCTATCTTTAGATCTTCTAAATAAGGATAGTTTGGATTCAAAATTAGTTGTGAAAGAAATGAAAGTAACAGATGACAAAGTTATCATAAAAGGCGCAGAGCATCAATTAAATAAAGTGGCAACAGTAAAAGCTTTGGCTGATGTTAAAAATATTGTTAAGCAGGAAGCAGGAACGACAACGTTGAAAGATGTACCTTTGAAAGCTTATGATAGTGCAGGTAATATTATCGATGTTGAGATAGTTCCATCTAAAATTGATGTAGATTTAGTCATTACTTCTCCAATGAAAGAAGTTCCAATTAAGATTATTCCAAAAGGAACAGTTGCATTTGGTAAAGCAATTAGTTCTATTGAAAGTAGTGAATCAACGATTACCGTATATGGAGAAGAGTCTGTTATTTCAGAATTGCGTTATATTCCAGTAGAAATAGATGTTAATGACTTAAAAGAGAATCGTCAATACAAATTAGGAATTTCAAAACCAGCTGGAATAACATCTATGAGTATTAATAATATAACTGTAAATATTAAATTAGATGAATCGTCTGATAGAGATATTAATAATGTTCAAATTGAATACCGTAACTTAAGTGACGGATATACGGTTCAAGGACTTAGTGAAAGCGATATTCGAATTAGTGTTAATATAAAAGGAGTAAAATCTGTACTGGATGGAATTGCCTCTGATGATATTACAGCTTATCTTGATTTAAAAGGTTATACAGAAGGAACATATGAAATTGAGGTAAATGTGGAAGGAACTGATTCTCGAGTTCAATATACAGCAAAAACCAAACGAGTACGAATTAAAATAGAAAAGGAAAAATAATAAAAAATTTAAAAAATATATTTAGTAACAATATATGATAAAAAGTTAGGCTTTCTTTGAAAACGTTCACTGCTATGTCAATGAACGTTTTTTTGTTATTTGAGAATATATTTAGTTAAGAAAAATATTTTATTTATAAAGCTGGCTCTTTAAAATACAAATTCTTTTTTATATTGCAAAATATTATTCCAAATTGATTATCCTTTTCCATAAAAAAATACCTTTTTGCTTCTTGCTAAATAAGCTTAAACACATATAATGCTTATGTTATTTAGTTTGAACTTGAAAGGTATTATAATCTGGTCTTTTTATTTTATTGCTCTATATGAGAAAATAGAATTCCGATGTTGATTAGTCCACAAATTCCAACTAACCCATATACAATTCTAGAAAGCATTGTCATGTCGCCAAAAACAGTAGCAACAAGGTCTAAATCAAATAGACCAACAAGTCCCCAGTTAATTGCACCTATAATGGTAAAAACCAAAGCAATTTTTTGAATTGTTTCCATATCTGTTCTCCTTTCCCTTTTATTTTTATTATTCTCAAAAAAATTAGAATTATTCAATCATATTTACTTTCTGAATTCCATACAATGGAATTGTAATGATGAGGTGAAAGAAAAATGAGTAAAAAACTATTATTTTGTATTTTAGTAGTAGGATGTTTTTTTATGACAGGTTGTTTTAAAAAAGGACAAAAAGACATTGTAAAAGATTTTACAAAAAAAATTGAAAAGGCGAAAGGATATCATTTAACTGGAAATTTAGAAATCGTGAATAATGAGGAAACTTATCGATATGCGGTGGATGTTTCAAGTGGTAGCAACGAACGGTTTCGAGTAAGCTTAAAAAATAAAACCAATAATCATGAACAAATTATTTTAAGAAATGATGAAGGCGTTTATGTTTTAACCCCATCTCTTAATAAGAGTTTTAAATTTCAAAGCGAATGGCCATATAATAACTCTCAAAGCTATTTATTGCAAACATTATTACAGGATATTAAAAATGATAATAAAAAGACATTTAAAGAAACAAAAAATGGATATGAATTTACGACTGCAGTGACATATTCAAGTAATAAAGAATTGGTAAAACAAGTGATTATTATGGATAAAAATTTAAATGTAAAAGAAGTAAATGTTCAAAATAAAGATGGTAAAACACAAATTAAAATGCAGTTTACAAAAATAGATATGAAAGCAAGTTTTGATAATAATTATTTTGACTTAAACGAAAATATGCAAACAGCAATAGTAGATGAAACAGTAGAACCTGTATCAAAGATAGAAGATGCAATTTATCCTATGTATATACCAGCGAATACAAAGTTGACAAGTTATGATACAGTAGAAACTGAAAATGGAGAACGAGTAATTTTGACATTTAGTGGGGAAAAACCATTTTTGATGGTACAAGAAACATCAAGAAAGGCAAGTGCTATGACTACAGTTCCTGTGTATGGAGATCCTCTTTTTGTAGGTGATACCATTGGTGCAATGACGGATTCAAGTATTACTTGGATGAGTGATGGAATTGAATACTATGTAGTATCAGACACTATGAATCAAGAAGAATTATTGAATGTAGTGAATTCTGTTAGTGTAATGCCAATAGGAAAATAGAACATTTTGTTTCTATTTTTTTTCTTTTATGTTATAATTAAAGGCAGGTGATGAAAATGGCAAAAGAAAAAAAGACACAAACATCGGAAGAAAGAAAAAAAACAGCGCAAGCAAAAAATAAACAAGGAAAATTAGAAAAGACAAAAGTAGAAGAAACAAATGTACAAAACAAAAGTGGAAATAAAAGTACATCAAATAAAAAAAACAAAGAACAAGTATTAGAAAAGACAAAAGTAGACAATAAAATGAAAGAAGTAATAACAAAACAGTCAAATGATAAAGATAATTCTAAGAAAAAAAGAAAAGTAGAAACTCAAGAAAAGAAAGTAAAAAATAAGAATGAAAATGTAGCTCCTACTTCAGTGGTTAGTTCAGATGAAATGGGAAAACTTATTAAGATAATTTTGATATTGATAGTTATTGTTGTTGCGTTTTATGGATTAACAGTATTAATTACAAAATTTCAGAAAACTTCAGTTCCTGATAGAAATAAAAATACAACACCAGCCATAATTCAGTATGATGAGATTTTAATTGGGACAATGTTGAATCAAGCGAGAGAGGAATATTATGTATTGATTCAAAAGGATGATGATCAATATCAAACATTGACTTCTTACTATTTACAAAGATATAATTCAACTACAAAGCCACTAAAAGTTTATATAGCAAATATAAATAGTGTTTATAATCAGTTCTATATTTCAGAAAATTCAAATATTAAAACTAATAATATAAGTGAATTTAAAGTATCTACTATTACATTAGTGAAAGTTAAAAACCATGAAATTGTAGAAGCTTATGAAGGACTTGAAGAAATAGAAAAAGCATTTAAAGCTTTACTCGAAAAAAAGGAAAAATAAAACTGATTGATTGAGAAGTGAACAAAAATGTAAGTTAGCTCAAACCAGCTAGCTTTTTTTGTAAATCAATGTGAAATTAAAGTAAAAAAATGATATTCTATGTACTAATATTAAAAGAATATGGTACACTAATATTAGTATTATGCATGTTAGGAGGAATATGTATGGCAAAAAGTGGAGAATCAAAATCATCCAAAGTGATAAAAAAAGATGTAGATATGGTGAAAACAAAACCAGAGAAAGAAATAGATGCAAAAGCAATAAAGAAAGAAACTAGAACTTCAAAAGAAAAGAATGTAAAAGAAGTCAAATCAGAAAGTATTATAAATATAAAAGAAAAAGAAGTAGAAAAAAATCCAGAAGTAAAAAAGAAAGCATCAAAATCGAATACATCTGATTTAGCAAAACAAAAAACTCAAGAGATAGAAAAGAAAAAACAAGTAAAAAAAGAAAAAGATCAGAATACTTCTACAATTGAGAAAAATAATAAAGAAAAAGAGAAAGAAAGTTCAACTCTTAGTGGGTTAAATGATAATAACAAAACAATAAAAGAAAATAAAATATCTAAAAAGACTATTTTTCAAAGAAAAGAGTTTCAAACAATAGAAGTTGTAACTTTAGTAATGTTGACTTGTGTAATCAGTTTGACTATCGGAAGCTTATTAGGCATAAAATTAAGAGAAAACAATGTCGTAAAAGGAAATATAGAAGTAGTAGGAGAAGAAATGCAAAATTTCCTTAAAGATTATAATTATTTAATTGAGAATTACTATGGAGAAGTTGATAAAAAAGCTTTATTAAATACTGCTTTTAAAAGTATGGTAGATTCATTGGGAGATGCTTATAGTGGAGCATTAGATGAAAGTGTATCTAACAATTTCGATATAGAATTAAAAGGTGATTATGAAGGATTAGGAATAGAAATTATTAATGATGCTGAAAAGAATATTTTTATATATGGAATTATTCCAAATTCGCCTGCAAGTAAAGCTGACATTAAAGTAGGAGATAAATTGATTACAGTAAATAATACAGATGTAAGTGGAATGACAACGACAGATTTTATCAAAGATGTGGTGAAAGGAAGCGGAAATTCAGAATTTGTAATAGTTTTTGAACGAGAAGGTTCACAACATACAGTTACAATAAAGAAAGATGCAATAACGTTGCAGTCTGTAACGTCTAAAGTGTATTATGAAAATGGAAAAAGAATTGCTTATATGAAAGTAAGTATTTTTGCCGAGAACACTTTTACTCAATTTAAAAATGAATTAGAAAAGTTAGAATCAGAAGGGTTTGAGTCTTTAATTATTGATTTGAGAGATAATAGTGGAGGACATTTGACAACAGTGAAGAGCATGATAAGTTTATTTTTAGACTCTTCACATGTTATTTATCAAACTGAGAGTAAAAAAGAAAGAAAGAAAATATATTCAGAAGGTAAAATAACTAAAAATTATCCTATTGTTATTGTTGGAAATGCTAATAGTGCTTCTGCCTCTGAGGTGATGATTGGCGCATTAACAGAAGAATATGGTGCTATTTTGGTTGGAAATCAAAGCTTTGGAAAAGGTACTGTTCAAGAACTTCATTCATTATCTAATGGTGATGAATACAAATTTACAACAAAAAAATGGTTGACTCCAAAGGGAAATTGGGTTCATAATAATGGAATTAAGCCAAAAATAGAGGTAACTTTATCAAAAGAGTATTATGATAATCCAGTTGAAGAAAATGACAATCAATTGAGAGCTGCAATTAATTATTTGGCAGGAGTAAAATAAAAATAATATTTTATATTCAATCGTTTTATTTATTTAAAAAGAAAATATTTGTTAAATGATCTTAGACTGGTTTCGAAAGAAATATGATTATTTCTTTCTTTTTTTTGAAAACCACGTTATAATGGAATAAGGGACGTGGTAGAATGAAACGGTTTCAAATTGGTGAAAATTATCAAATCCAATGTTATAAACATAATGGAAAAATCCATCGTGCTTGGAGTGAAGCGGTGCTTTTGGATATACAGAAAGATTATTTGGTTTTTGGAAATGAGAGAACTCAAGTGACAGAAGCAGAAGGTAGCATGTGGAAAACCAAAGAGCCTGCTATTATGTATTTTTTTAAAGACTGTTGGTTTAATATTATTGCTCAATTAAAAAAAGATGGTATTTATTATTATTGTAATATAGCAACCCCATATATAATAGAGGATGGCACAATAAAATATATAGACTATGATTTAGATTTAAGAATCTTTCCGACAGGTGAATATAAAATTTTAGATAAACTTGAATATAAATACCATAAAAAAATTATGCATTATTCGGAAGATTTAGATTTTGTTATAAACTGCGCAATGGAAGAATTGATACAACTTTATAATAGTAAGCAAAATATGTTTGACAAGTTAAGAAATAAAAAATATTATGATAAATATCAAAAAATTAAAAATGGCGAATAAATCGTCATTTTTTATATAATGGAACATATAATAAAAGTGTAACCAAAGTCAAGAAAGTAATTGACAAAGGAGAAGGAAACTGATATATTAAATGTGCTTTCAAAGGGAAGAAATACAAAAAAGAGACAAGAAGAAGAAAAAAACAAAAAAAGTAGAAAAAAGTATTGACTAAAAAGAAAGCATTTGATATATTAGTAGTGCTTCTTGCAAAAAGAAGCAGAATGATCTTTGAAAACTGAGCAAAATGTCAATTCAAATTAGTTAGGACAAACAAAAACGAAATTCAAATAAAATTATTTTTTTTTGGAGAGTTTGATCCTGGCTCAGGATGAACGCTGGCGGCATGCCTAAGACATGCAAGTCGAACGAAGTAGTCCAATGAAGATGGAGTGCTTGCACAAAATTGGAATTGGGTTGCTACTTAGTGGCAGACGGGTGAGTAACACGTGGGTAACCTACCTTAGAGACTGGGATAACGGTTAGAAATGATCGCTAATACCGGATGATACGTAATTAGATAACTAGATACGTTAAAAGGAGCATTTGCTTCACTTTAAGATGGGCTTGCGTTGTATTAGCTAGTTGGTGGGGTAATGGCCTACCAAGGCAACGATGCATATCCGAGCTGAGAGGCTGATCGGACACACTGGGACTGAGACACGGCCCAGACTCCTACGGGAGACAGCAGTTAGGAATATTCGTCAATGGGGGAAACCCTGAACGAGCAATGCCGCGTGAGTGATGAAGGCCCTATGGGTTGTAAAACTCTGTTGTAAAGGAAGAATACCTAGTATAGGAAATGATGCTAGGATGACGGTACTTTACCAGAAAGCCCCGGCTAACTACGTGCCAGCAGCCGCGGTAATACGTAGGGGGCGAGCGTTATCCGGATTTATTGGGCGTAAAGGGTGTGTAGGCGGTTTGTTAAGTCTAAAATCAAAGCCCGAGGCTTAACCTCGGTTCGTTTTAGAAACTGGCAAACTAGAGTACAGTAGAGGCAAGTGGAATTTCTAGTGTAGCGGTTAAATGCGTAGATATTAGAAGGAACACCAGTGGCGAAGGCGGCTTGCTGGGCTGTTACTGACGCTGAGACACGAAAGCGTGGGGAGCAAATAGGATTAGATACCCTAGTAGTCCACGCTGTAAACGATGAGTACTAAGTGTCGGGCAACCGGTGCTGAAGTTAACACATTAAGTACTCCGCCTGAGTAGTACGGTCGCAAGGCTGAAACTCAAAGGAATTGACGGGCACCCGCACAAGCGGTGGAGCATGCTGTTTAATTCGAAGATACGCGAAGAACCTTACCTAGGCTTGACATCCCTGGCAAAGCTATAGAGATATAGCGGAGGCTATCCAGGTGACAGGTGGTGCATGGTTGTCGTCAGCTCGTGTCGTGAGATGTTCGGTTAAGTCCGATAACGAGCGCAACCCTTATCCTTTGTTGCTAACATTAAGTTGAGAACTCTAAGGATACTGCCGGTGACAAACCGGAGGAAGGTGGGGATGACGTCAAATCATCATGCCCCTTACGTCTAGGGCTACAG
>CANEDJ010000002.1:0-87355 GCA_947426265.1 uncultured Mycoplasmatota bacterium
ATTCTTTTTTATTTTTTCAGTTTTGTTTAAGGTAGGGTTGATAAACTTTATCTTGTAAACAAAAAAGGAAAGGTGAAAAAAATGTTTATATTAAAAAATGCAATGATTTCTATTACTAGAAATAAAGGAAGAAATATTCTAATTGGTGTTATTATTTTGGTTATAGCTTGTGCTTGTACTGTAACTTTAGCGATAAATAATACCGCTAAAGATTTAATTAATTCTTATGAGAGTGCTTATGACAAAGAACTTACTATTTCATTCAATAGGGAAAATATGATGAAAGATGTTGATTTTAGCAACAAAGATAATATGGAAGATGCAAAAGATAAATTTAATAATATTGCGTCTTTATCTATTGATGATGTCAAAAGCTTTGCAGAAAGCGATCATATAGAAAATTACTATTATACATATAACATTTCATTAAATGGCAATAATATTGAAAAAGCTGAAAATGAATTAGAAAATAATGATACCAAAAGACCAAATATGTCAGGTGGAAGATTTAATTTTGGTGAGTCATCTTATGACTTTACTCTAAATGGATATAGTTCATTAGATGCAATGAGTGAGTTTGTAGAAGGAACTTATGAAATGAAGGAGCTTGCTCTAAACGCATGGGATATAGCATTTGATGGCAATTATATTTTCATCAATGAAGAATTAGCTTCTTATAATAGTTTAAGTCTAAATGATAAAATAAAGTTAGAAGATGAAAGTGGATTAACTTATGAGTTTGAAATTATAGGTATTTACAAAGAAAATGAATCTAGTTCGGAAAGTCCTATGAGTTTCTTCTCAAATTCAGCGAATACTTTAATCACTAATGCTGATGCTTTGGTGAAAATAACTACTTCAAATGAAAATGTAAAAGGAAGTGTTACACCTACATTTATCATTGATGATTACAAAAATAAAGATAAGGTGCAAGAAAAATTTCATGAAAAAGGACTTGATGAAAATTACATTCTTGAAACAAATGAAGAATTAGCAAATTCAGGAGTCTCATCCGTTCAAAATGTTAAATCATTTGCTACTACATTTTTAATTATTACATTGCTAATTGGTGGAATCGTATTATTTATTATTAATATGATTAATATTCGTGAAAGAAAATATGAAATTGGAGTACTTAGAACGATAGGTATTAGTAAAGTAAAACTTACTATGCAATTTGCTTCAGAACTATTGATAGTTGGTTTTGTTACTTTAATGCTTGGAGCAGTAGTAGGTGCCACTATGTCTAAAGGTATTAGTAATTCTCTATTATCTAGTGAAATTAAAGCTTCACAAGATAAGACAGAGAAAATCAATAATAATTTTGGAGGTCCAGGAGGATCTGGTGGTGGAAAAAAAACATTTGGAAATAAAGGAATGCCTGTTGTTCAAGCATACAACTCTATAGATGCTGTTGTTAGTGTAACAGTGATATTAGAACTATTAGGAATTGGACTAACATTAATATTAATAAGTAGTTTATCATCGATGATAAGTATTCAAAGATTTTCGCCATTAACTATATTGAAAGAGAGGTCATAATGATGGAAAAGAAAAAAAGTATTAATTCAGAAACAAAAATAAATAAGGATAATATATTGCTTTCTATTCAAAACGCAAGTTACCAGTATAGTGATGCAGAAGAAGATGAGTATGCACTAAAGAATGTAAGTTATGATTTTGAAAAAGGAAAAGTATATGCTATACGAGGAAGAAGTGGAACAGGAAAAACAACTTTGCTATCTTTAATTAGTGGTTTAGAAAGATGTACTGAAGGAAGTATAGTATTTGATGGCAAAGATTTAAAAGATATAAATTTAGATTATTATCGTAATCATGAAATTGGTATAGTTTTTCAAAGTTATAATTTACTGCCATTTATGACTGCAAGTGAGAATATTATTCTATCAATGGATGTTAGTGGAATAAAAATAGGAAATAAAAAAGAAGAAGCAATTAAACTTATGAAAAGCGTTGGTTTAAAAGAGACATATGCTAATCGTAAAGTTTTAAGAATATCGGGAGGGGAACAACAAAGAGTTGCAATAGCTAGAAGTCTTGCCTATAATCCTAAAATGATTGTTGCTGATGAACCAACAGGAAATCTTGATAAGCAAACCGAAAAAGAAATTTTAGAAATATTTAAGAAATTAGCTCATGAAGATGGAAAGTGTATAATAATTGTTACTCACTCTCCTAATGTTTGTGAGTCTGTGGATCAAGTTTATGATTTAAAAAAGATTAAATAAGAGAAAGGAGATAAAATTACAATTGATCTTAAAGATTAAAACTATTAGGAACAAAACTCTAAAAAAGGGTACATTTGATTAGTCAAATCAAATTTAGTCCATTCGGTAGCATCTGATTTCACAATTAAGTGATTTCAGATGCTTTTGCTATTTGAGGAGTAATATTATAAAAATAGAGAACTGGATGCTAGTAGATTTTATTTTTTCATGTATTACCTATAGAAAAGCTTTCTATAGCAAAAGAGAGAAAAGTCTGGCGACAAACCCATGATTATAATGTTATTTTCAAAGAAGCAGATTATGAAACACTATTAAAAAGAAAAAGACCAGAATTTGTGAAAAAGAAGCAGGTTTGATTTGAAAAAAATATAGAATTATGCTATAATTTAAAACAGGAGGGGATTTTATGAAAAAAACAGTAGCAATTTTATCTCTTTGTATTTGTGTAGGAATTCTTACAGGATGTGGAGAGAAAAAGAAAGAGGAAACTAAAGTAGTAGAATGTACACAAACACAAACATTATCTACTTATGAAATTAAATCAAATTTTAAAATAACTGCAAAAGGAGAAGTTGTTGAAAAAGTAGAAGCAAATGAAACATACACTTCAGAAGATACTTCTATTGTAGACCAATTGGAACAAACTCTAAATTTGCAATATGAAAATTTAAATAGTTCATATGGTGGATATACACATAAAGTGACAAAAGGAGAAAAAGAAGTATCAGCTTCTGTAACAATTGATTATAGTAAATTTGATTCTAAAAAATTTGCAACTGATAAGAAATTAGAAAGCTATATCAAAGATGGCCGTTTAACTTTAGATGGTGTTGTAAAACGCTATGAATTAAATGGAGCAACATGTAAATAACTCGAAAGAGTTATTTTTTGTTATCGACGCAAAAAGAGTGAAATTCTTGTGAAAAAGTGCTATAATGAATAATGAGGAGGAAAGATAAGATGAAAAAAATGATATCTGTTTTATTACTTTGTGTTTGTATTGGAATTGTATCAGGATGTGGTGCAAAAAAGAAGACTGTTGAGTGTACAGTAACTCAAACTTTATCAAATTATAAGTTGAATGCAACTTACAAAATTTATGCAACAGGTGATGTAGTGGATAAAGTGGAAACTGTAGAAGTTGTAGAATCTTCTGATACATCTATCTTAAAACAATTAGAAACACAAGTAACCACACAATATGAAGACAATAATAAAAAATATGGTGGAACAGATTACAAAATTACAAATAATGGTTCTAAGCTTGAAAGCAAGGTAACGATTGATTATAGTAAGTTTGATATGGAAAAAATGGTAAGTGATAATAGTGCTATGAAAAGTTTAGTAAATAAGAAAAATCGCTTAACAGTAAAAGGAGCAACCTCTCTTTATGAGACTATGGGAGCAACATGTAAATAACTCTTTTTGAGTTATTTTCTTTATATCTAAATCATATTCTTAAGTGAAACTTAACAAATGAAGAGAAACATGATATAATTTTTTAGGAAGGTGAAAACATGTTTGAAAATAAAAAAGTGTATATCATGGGAATGGCAAGAAGCGGATATGAAGCAGCCAAACTTTTAGCGCCATTTCATAATGATATCTTAATAACAGATGGAAAAGAGCAAGATCGAGCTCAAGTAGAAGAATTAGAAAAATTAGGTGTTAAAATCGTAATTACAGATAAACAGGAAGACTATTTAGATGAAACATTTGATCTTGTTATAAAAAATCCAGGCATTCGATTTGATACTCCTTGTATAAAAAAGGCAGAAGAACTTGGAATTAAAATTATAAATGAGGTAGAATTAGCTTATCATTTTTTACCAAAAAATACTCACATTGTAGCAGTTACAGGTTCTAATGGAAAAACAACAACAACAACCTTAATTTATGAGTTCTTAAAAGAAATGAAAGCCCCAGTTCATTTGGGTGGAAACATTGGATTTCCAATGTGTTCTTTAATTAAAAATGTAAAAGAAGGAGATTATATTGTACTTGAAATTTCAGCACAACAGCTTCATGATATGTATGATTTTAAAACAGAAGTTTCTGTGTTAACCAATTTGACTCCAGTACATATTGATTTTTTTGGAAACTACGAATACTATCAGGAAATGAAGAAAAAAATATTTATGAATCATACATTATCAGATATAGCAATTATTAATTTAGATGATGAAACAGAAATCGCTTTAACAAATGATATTAAATCAAACAAAACATATTTCTCAATAAAAAAAAGCGCGACAGCTTATTATAAAGATGGGGCTATATATTATGGAGATGAAAAAATTATAGATACAAATGATATTCGAATTCAAGGAAAACACAACTATCAAAATATCATGTGTGCTATCATTGCTACAAAACGTTTTGGAATTCCAAATGATGTTATTAGAACGGTTCTTTCTCGTTTTGCAGGAGTAGAACATAGACTAGAATTTGTAGCGAAAATAAAGGGAAGAGAATTTTATAATGACTCAAAAGCAACAAATGTGAAATCAACAGAAATCGCTTTAGGGTCTTTTGACAAAGCTATGATTTTATTATTAGGCGGACTAGATAGAGGACATTCTTTTGAAGACCTAAAAGATGATATGCGATATGTAAAACATGTAGTTTGTTATGGAGAAACAAAAAATAGAATTAAAGAATTTTGTGAATCCATGAATAAAGATGTAACAGTAGTTGATACGTTAAAAGAGGCTACTAAGGTTGCATATAATTTATCAGAAGAAGGAGAAGTAATTCTATTATCTCCAGCTTGTGCTTCTTGGGACCAATATGAATCATTTGAAAAGCGTGGGGAAGACTTTAAGCAAGCAGTAGAAGCGTTAAAGTAAGTGAATTTTATTCACTTATTTTTTAAAGTTTGTGCTATAATGAATAAGGATAGATAATTAGGAAAGGATGATACAATGTCAAAAATTAAAGATGTTATAGGAAGAGAAATTTTAGATTCAAGAGGAAATCCTACTGTAGAAGTAGATGTCATTCTTGAAAGTGGAATTATTGGAAGGGCTGCTGTTCCAAGTGGAGCATCAACTGGGGAAAGAGAGGCTTTAGAATTACGTGATGGTGGAACTCGTTATATGGGAAAAGGAGTTTTAAAAGCTGTTAGTAATGTCAATGGAGCTCTTAGAGATTTGGTGCTTGGAATGGATGTTTTAGATCAAAAAGCATTAGATTATAAAATGATAGAAGCAGATGCAACTGAAACAAAATCAAAATATGGAGCCAATGCAATTTTAGGAATTTCTATGGCCGCATTAAAAGCAGCTGCTTTATATGAAGAAAAACCTCTTTATGAATATGTTGGAGGAGGTATGAAATTACCTGTTCCAATGATGAATATTATTAATGGTGGAGCTCATGCTGATAATAAATTAGATTTTCAAGAATTTATGATTATACCACAAGCAGATACCATTCATGAAAGAGTTCAGATTGGAGCAGAAGTATTTCACAATTTAAAAAAAGTATTGAATGAAAAGGGACTTGCAACAGGAGTAGGAGATGAAGGAGGATTCGCACCTGATTTAAATAGCAATCAAGAAGGTTTTGAACTCATCATGGAGGCAGTCAAAAAAGCAGGCTATACATCAGATGATGTTAAGCTAGCAATTGATGTGGCTGCTAGTGAATTTTATAAAGATGGAAAATATGAATTAGTTGGAGAAGGAAGAAGTTTAACAACAGAAGAACTCGTTACATACTATGAAGATTTAATTTCAAAATATCCAATTATTTCAATAGAAGATCCAGTCGATGAAAATGATTGGGAAGGATTTACATTGATTACAGAGCGATTAGGAGATAAAATACAACTTGTTGGAGATGACTTATTTGTTACAAATAAAAAGTGTCTACAAATGGGAATTGACAAACATGCTGGAAATGCAATTTTGTTAAAAGTAAATCAAATAGGGACTATTACAGAGACAATCGAAACTATTGAATTAGCAAGAGAACATGGATATGCAACAATTATTTCTCATAGAAGTGGAGAAACAGAAGATACTACTATTGCAGATTTGGCAGTTGGTCTTAATCTTGGCCAAATTAAAACAGGTTCTATGTCTAGAACAGATAGAATTTGTAAATATAATCAATTAATGAGAATCGAAGAAGAAATTGCAAGAGACTAACGTTTCTTGCTTTTTTTAATGGTTATGTTATGATAATAAAAGGAAGTGATGAAATGTTATTATTAAACGTTCCTTATGAGGAAAAAGAGGAAGCTAAAAAATTAGGTGCAAAATGGAATCCAGAAATTAAAAAATGGTATGTTACAAATCCTAAAACATATGGAAATTTTTTGAAATGGATAGAAGGTGGGGAAGTTTCTTATATTTTGTGCGATGAACTATATTTGGTAGAAGGGAAAACACAATGTTATTGCTGTAAACAACAAATCCCAGTGATTGGATATGGGATCAAAAAGATGGTAACTTTATATGAGGATGATATAGAGTTCATAGATGGAACCATTCATATTGGAAGTATAATAGACCCAATTCCAAAAGCACTATTAAAATATATTCAAAAACATTATAATTATAAAATGAGATATTCAAAAACAATAGGTGATAAATATTTGGCGAATGGTTGTCCAAATTGTGATTCTTTACAAGGAAATTTCTTTCTTTTTCAAGAAGTAGGTTCTCCGTTTTTTATCGATTCAGATGAAACAGCATCCAATTTAACGCTTTATAAAATAAAATTGCCATATGATTTGGTATTAAGAAATGTCGAAGTTGGATATGGAAGTGAAGATGACAGAATTGAAAAATGCGCAAAAATAATATCGTTAGATATCCGTTTATAAAATTTCTTGTAAAATTTATGTAAATCCTATGAATTTTATTTAGATTTTTGCCGATTTTTAGTATAATGGATATAGTGAGTCTAGGAGGTATATCATGGCAAAAAAGAAGAAAAGAAAAGAAGAAAAGAAAAAGAGTACTGGATATAGTACAGAACTAGTAGGCTTATTATTTATTATTACTGCAATTATTGGGTTTTGTGCTTATGGTCCATTAGGTGCTTTGATTCGTTCCTTTTTTATATTTGTATTTGGAGCTTGGTATGGACTTCTTTTTTTAGCTCTTTTCATAGTAGGCGTTTATATGATCGTAAAACGAAGCAAACCAAATTTTTTCACTTCAAAACTTTTTGGACTTTATATAATCATTATTGGAATTTTGATGATGGCTCATACTAGTTATTTATCACAAAATGATTTAAAAGGATTTGATGTAGTAACCGAAACGATCACTAACTTTTTAGATGCAACAACGAAAGTTAGAAGTGCTCAAGGCGGAGGAATTATTGGTGCCATATTTTCTTTAATTTCTGTAAACTTGGTTGACTTAAAAGGGACTACAATTGTTGTATGGACTATGATTATATGTGGAACTGTAATGTTTACTGGCGTTTCTATTTGGGATTTTGTACAGGCTTGTAAGAAAAAATCTGAAACTTTAGTTGCTCATAATCAAGAGAGAAAAGAAAAACTTCGACTTGAAAAATTAGAAAAGAAAACAGCAAAAGAAACTGAACCAGAAGTAGTAGAAGAAGAGGACAATAAAATTGTTGTTTCTAGTGTTGATGAACTCATTCATGTAGCAGAACCAAAAGAAGAAGTTCCAACAGTCACTCCAGAAATTCCTGTAAATGATGGAGAAGATTTTGTGGTAAATGAAAGTTATAAATATCCTCCAATGAATTTACTTGCAAAGCCTCAAAGAGGAAATAACAAAGAAAATCAGAATGCAATTAAAGATAATGTGGTTGCATTAGAACAAGTATTAAAAGATTTTGGAATAGAAGGAAAAACGGTAGCAGCCAACATCGGGCCTGCAGTAACTCAGTATGAATTAGAAATCAAAGCTGGAACGAAAGTGAGCAAAATCTTAAGTATTCATAGAGAAATAGCTCTTGCCTTAGCAGCTAAGGAAGTGCGTATTGAAGCTCCGATTCCAGGGAAAAAAACAATTGGAGTAGAAATTCCAAACATCAAATCAATTCCAGTATGTGTAAGAGAAGTTTTAGAATCCGTTCCAAGCAATATGGAAAAAAGCAAACTATTAGCTGTACTTGGAAGAGATATCATGGGAAAACCACAATGGATGGAAATCAATAAAACACCACATCTTTTGGTTGCAGGTTCAACAGGAAGTGGTAAATCAGTTTGTATCAATAGTTTGCTTGTTTCTATGTTAATGAGAAGCAAACCAGATGAAGTGAAACTGATTTTAGTAGACCCTAAAAAGGTAGAACTTTCTATGTATAATGGGGTTCCACACCTTTTAGCACCCGTTGTAACAGATGCCAAAAAAGCTAATATTGTTCTAAAAAAAATGGTTGTAGAAATGGAAAGACGTTATGAAGCCTTTGAGCAATCAGGAACCAAAAATATTGCAGGTTATAATGATTATGTAGATAAAAAAAATGAAGGGATTCCAGAACGTGATCAACTTCGAAAAATGCCTTATATTGTTGTAATTATCGATGAACTTGCAGACTTGATGCTAGTAGCTGCAAAAGAAGTAGAAGATTCTATTATGCGTATTACGCAAATGGCACGTGCAGCAGGAATTCATTTGATTGTAGCAACTCAAAGACCATCAACAGATGTCATTACTGGAGTTGTAAAAGCCAACATCCCATCTAGAATATCTTTTGCTGTATCAAGTAGCATTGATTCACGTACAATTTTGGATATGACAGGAGCAGAAAAGCTTCTTGGAAAAGGAGATATGTTATTTAAGCCACAAGGAGAAAACATTCCAATTCGTATTCAAGGAACATTTATATCAGATGAGGAAATCAAAGCAGTAGTAGATTATGTCTGTGCCCAACAAAAAGCACGTTATGATGAAACTTTAACTATGGATGAAGAGGAAAAAGGAGCTACCACTATGGTGGAAGATGGTGACGAAGATGAACCACTTTATAATGATATTGTAGAATTTGTAGTGACTTCAGGAAAAGCAAGTGCCTCTTTATTACAACGCCGTTTTAGACTAGGTTATAATCGGGCTGCAAGATGCATTGACTTATTAGAAGAACGTGGTATCATAGGGCCAGCTAATGGATCAAAACCAAGAGAAGTCTTGGTAAAAATAGAAGGAAATGAAGAGGAATAGGAAGTTTATCACTTCCTATTTATAGGTGATTGTATGCAACGATATTTTGGAAAAGAAAAAAAGGAAAATAATATGATATTAGAACCAGGAGATATGCATCATATCAAAAAAGTGATGCGTATGAAAGATGGTGACGAAATAGAAGTTGTAGTTGATGGAAAACTTTATTTGTGTAATTTAAAAAACAATTTAGAGACTATTGTTATAAAAAAAGAATTAGAAATTCCGAAAGATTTTATGAAATATATTACTTTGGTGATCCCAGTTTTGAAAGAACAAAAAATGGATTTGATTTTACAAAAAGCAACAGAATTAGGGGTAACAGAAATTATTCCTGTTTCAATGAAACGGTCAATGGTAAAAATTGGAGAAAAAGAAGAAAAGAAATTAGAGCGATGGAACAAAATTATGAAGGAAGCCAGTGAACAATCGATGAGAAATTGTATTCCAAAACTTCAGTCAGTTACTACATTTGCTGAAATTACAAAATTAGAAGGGCTTAAAATAATTTGTAGTACAAGAGAAAAAGAAAATACTTTCAAAAAGCTTTTGCAAACATCGACAAATTATGATAAACTGATTATAGTGATTGGACCAGAAGGTGGACTCGATATAGAAGAAGAAAAACTTTTAGAAAAGTATAATTTTATTCCTGTCACATTAGGGCCTAGAATTATGAGAGTTGAAACAGTTCCAATTTATGTATTGAGTGTATTAAACTATGAATATATGGAGTGATTCTATGAAATGGATTGAAAATATTATGAGTAATCAAGTATTATTTTATAGCTTCTTAGCGATCTTTTGCATAGGAGCAATTGTTCTATTTACATTAATTTATATGGATCGTAAAAATTTAAAATTATTTCAAGCAGAAGAAAAAAACTTGTTGGATGAATTAACACAGTTTGAAGACTCTAAAGAAGAAATTAAAATAACTCAAATTAATGAAGAAGAAAAACCAAAAACAAATTTAGAAGAAGTTTTAGAAAAAATGCAAGCAGACTTAGATAAAAAGGAAGATGTTGTTGCAATATTTGAACAAGAACAGGAAGAAAAAGCAATCATCAGTTATCAAGAATTACTACAGAGCAAAAATAAAAATGTAGAAGGCTCTAATAAAGAATTGCTTTCTGTAATTGAACAAATTAGTAAGCCAGATATAAACATTTATGAAGAAATAGAGGAACCAATAGAAGCCATTTCACCTATTGTAGAAGAACCAAAAAAATTCAAAACAACAGACTTTATTTCTCCAGTTTATGGAAAACAAAATAGCAATATTAAATATCCAAAAATTCCTAATTTTAATGAATTAAAAGAAGCTAGTAATAGTATTGAATTAGAAAAAAAAGTGGATGCTTTTGAAGAATTAGATAGCAATCACAATGATGCTTTCTTAAATGCTTTAAAAGAATTTAGAAGTCATTTGGAATAAGCCCTTAAGGCTTATTTTTTAGGAGGTTGTATATGAAATTTTATATTTATACATTAGGTTGTAAAGTAAACATGTATGAAAGTAATGTTATGATAGATGCTTTAAAAAATGCTGGTTATATAGAAGTACCAAAAGAAGAAGCAGACATTTTTATTATTAATACTTGTACAGTTACGAATGCTGCAGATAACAAATCTATGAAAATGATAAGACAAGCGATCAAACAAAATCCGAATGCAATTATTGTAGTAGCTGGATGTATGACACAAGTGAGCAAAGAAAAAGCCTTCAATTTAGAAGGTGTTGATATTATTTTAGGGAACAAAAACAAATCCAAAATTGTAGAATATATAGAAACATTTAAAACAACACAAAAACAATTAGAAGATATTCAAAATTTGGAAAATGTTCCTTTTGAAACAATGAAACTGAATAATTTTAGTCATACAAGAGCATTTGTAAAAATAGAAGATGGATGCAATAACTATTGTTCTTATTGTATTATTCCTTATTCTAGAGGAACTGTTAGAAGTAAAAAAAGAGAAGATGTTTTAGAAGAAGTAAAAACTTTAATTCAAAAAGGGCATCACGAAATTGTTTTGACAGGAATCCATACAGGTAACTATGGAGCAGAGTTTAAAGATTATAAATTTGCTGATTTGATTTCTGAACTAATTAAAATAGACGGGCTAGAAAGGCTTCGTATTTCCTCTATTGAAATGAATGAACTAACAGAGCAAGTATTGGAAATTATGCAAAAAAGTTCAGTTTTGGTAGATCATTTACACATTCCACTTCAATCTGGAAGTGACACAATTTTAAAAGCAATGAACCGCAAATATCTGAAACAGGATTTTATTGAAAAAATAGAGACGATTAGAAAAATAAGACCAAATATTTCAATTACAACAGATGTGATTGTAGGTTTTCCTGGAGAGACAGAAACGCTTTTTGAAGAAACATTAACAACCATAAAAAAAATTAATTTTTCAAAAATTCATGTTTTTCCATATTCTAGAAGAAAAGGAACTGTAGCAGACATGATGGAAAATCAAGTGTCAGAAGAAGTTAAGAGAAAAAGAGTTCAAGTCTTATTAGAGCTTTCTAGAAACTTAGAAGAACAATATTTTAAAAAGTTTATTGGAAAAACACTCTCATTTATTCCAGAAATTGTAAAAGATGGATTCATTATTGGTCATACAGGAAACTATTTATTAGTAAAGAAAAAAGGAACTGAACTAAATAATCATATAGAACAAATAGGAAAAATAGTAAAAATAGAATATCCTTATGCCATTATGGAATAATAAGAATAGAAAGGGAAAAATATGAAACAAGTAATGAATGTAGAGTTTTTAGATAATGAAACAGTTGAAATTAAATATGGCGGAAAAACAAGCAATGATTTAAAAGAAAAACTTTTGAATTCTTTTAAATACGATATTTTTAAAAAAGGTTATATTGTTGAAGATGATATTCATAGGCAAGATATTGGGGATTTTATTTATTATCAATTTTATTATTTTGATGGAACAAGCTCTAGAGATGTTTGGTTTCAAATTCCTAAAAATGATTTGAACTCAATTCATTTTGTTGACCAAATACTATTGGAAATTGAAAAGAAAAAAGAAGAAGAAATTCCAGATATTATTTTTGAAGATGAAGAATAAAGACTTTAAATAAAAAGTCTTATTTTTGTTTTGTTGAATCAAAGAATCCTAAGTGAAAAACCATTGACGAACAAATGTACTCTGTGATATACTGAAATAAGAAGTTGGTGATATCATGGAAGAAAAAAAATATATCAAAGGAAATTTTAAACGAAGCATTTTTTCTTCTGAGAAAGGGTATATAATTGGTGTATTTAAAATAAAAGAGACAAATATAGAAACACTAAATATCTATATTGGAAAAACGATCACGTTTACAGGATATTTTCACGAACTAAATGAAGATGATACTTATTTTTTTTATGGAGAAGAATTAGAACATCCGAAATATGGTTTGCAATTTCAAGTTACAGAATATGAAAAAGTAAAACCAGAAGATAAAGATGGAATTGTAGAATTCTTATCAAGTGATTTATTTAAAGGTGTTGGAGAAAAGCTAGCATTAACTATTGTAGAAACCTTAGGAGAACAAACTTTAGAACGCATTTTAGAAGATCCAACTTGCTTGACATTGGTTCCAAAATTATCTGATAAAAAAGCGAATCAAATTTATCAAACTTTAATGAAATATGAAGAAAGCCATAAAACAATTGTATATTTGACAGAACTTGGTTTTAGTATGAAAGATGCTCTTTTGATTTATAATAAATATAAAGGAAATACTGTTTCTATGGTAGAACACAATGTTTACCTTTTAATCGATGATATCGAAGAAATTACATTTTCTAAAGTAGATGATATTGCACATAAATTAAATATGTTAGAAGATGATGAAAGTAGAGTAAAGGCTTGTATTTTATATTGTATGAAAGAACTTACTTTTAAAAATGGTGATACATTTTTAGAACATGATGAAATATACAGAACAACTCTTAATTTTTTAAAAATTGATTTGGGAGAAGATTTATTTTCAGAATATTTAGAAGAACTTGTGATAGATGAAAAATTAATAAGAGAAGAAAGCTTTTATTATTTAAAAGACATGTATGACTCAGAACAACAAATTTTAAAAAAATTTGAAGTTTTGTCTAGAAGGCCAGAAGATCATTATAGGAAATTGGAAAAAAAATTAAAAGAACTAGAAGAAGCTTCTGGAATTATTTATAATGAAAAGCAAAAAGAAGCGATTACCAAAGCACTTACTAAAAATTTATTGATTATTACAGGAGGACCAGGTACTGGAAAAACAACTATTATAAAAGCGATTGTAGAACTTTATAAACGATTACGAAATTTAGATGATGATGGAGTCAATAAAGAACTCGCTTTGCTAGCACCAACAGGAAGAGCTTCCAAACGTATGAGTGAAGCAACTTTATTTCCAGCAACAACCATTCATCGCTTTTTAAAATGGAATAAGGAAAATAATCGATTTGGGGTTGATGAATATAATAAGGATAATAGTAGGCTCATTATTATAGATGAAGTAAGTATGATAGACTTATCTTTATTTGATCATTTGTTAAGAGGACTCACTGATCATATCAAACTGATTTTGGTAGGAGACTATAATCAACTACCAAGTGTTGGACCAGGTGAACTTTTAAAAGACTTTACTTTAAGTGAAGCAATTGAAACTGTCCATTTAGATTTGTTATACAGGCAAGATGAAAACTCATATATTACAACTTTAGCTGGTGAAATTAAAGACAATGATATTAGTAATACATTTAGAAAAACAAGAAGCGATTATACGTTTTTAGAATGTAGTTCGAATCATATTCGTGAAAATTTAAAACGTCTTTGTAAACAAATTACAGAAAAAGGATATGATTATAAGAGAGTTCAAGTGATGGCCCCAATGTATGCAGGTGTAAATGGAATTGATAATTTAAATAAAGAACTTCAAGATGTATTCAACCCTAAAGAGGAATCAAAAAGGGAAATCAAAGTAGGGGATATTATTTTTCGTGAAAATGATAAAGTATTAGAATTAGTCAATATGCCAGAAGAAAATATTTTTAATGGAGACATTGGTATTATTACTCGTATTATGTATGCAAATACAAGTAAAAGCGGAAAAAATGAAATCTATGTTGACTATGATGGCAATGTTGTAAAATATATGCCAAAAGATTTTAATAAAATTAAGCACGGCTTTATTATTAGTATCCATAAGTCTCAAGGAAGCGAATTTGAAATTGTAGTCATGCCAGTAAGCTCGAGTTATAAAAGGATGCTTTATCGAAAACTTATTTATACAGGAGTAACTAGAGCAAAGCGAAAATTAATATTGCTTGGAGAGCCAGATGCATTTTTATATAGTGTAGCGCATGAAGCAGAACGAGAAAGAAAATCAAATTTGTGTAAAAAATTAAAAGAAACTTTACATAAAATAGAAGAAAATGGAGAAGATAATATTGTATAGAAATTATCTATACAGTGATCATAGGTTCTAGCTAAGAGGTGAGATTTATGAAGATGAAAGATATGGCACTTATGGGATTAGGTGCAGGAGCTGTTTTGATGTATCAGAAATACAATAAACCAGTAATGAAGAAAATGGAAAAGGCTATGAATAAGGTAGCAAAAAAAGCAGATAAACAGTTAGAAAATATGATGTAGAAAAAAGCTCTTTTGAGCTTTTTTTGATTATAGTATTAAAAAAGCTGTTTGTGATATAATCATATTATAAGTGAGAGATGAAGAAAGAATGAAAAAATGATTCTTTAATACCAACAATTTGTCCACAATATGGTGTTAATATAGAGCAAAGGAAAAATCTTCATATAGATGGTATGTTGTTTATAGGGAAGGGTTATCAAATCTCTAAAATAAATTTTCTGTGGATATTTTTTTAAATTCCTTGTATCATTTTACTGATAATGTCAATTTTTCAAAAGATATACATATAATAAAAGTAGAGAAATCTTAGGATTAAGGTTTCTCTTTTACTTTACATTTTTATGATAACGCTCTATACAAAAAAGATAAAATTTGGTATAATATAATGTGAGAAAAGGTAAGGTGATAGTGTGAAAAAATTGGCTAATTCAGTAATTATTGTTTTATTGTTACTTTGTTTTTTTGCACCATCTTTTCATACAAGCGCAGCTGCGGTTTATGAATTATATATAGAAAATGCAGAAGGCAATCATTTAGTACTGAGTGCAGGAAATTATAAAGAAGCTTACTTACTAGCTTTAGAGAAGGAAAAAGAGAATCCAAACAATAATGCTGTAATTTATGCAGATGGGAGGGTTGTTTATGCAACCTATGCATTGGTAAACCTTAAAACAAAAGCGTCAATAGGAGAAAATACAAAGTATAAAATTGAATTTAATAACTTAGATGGTTATGTCAACGGATATTATGGAGCAGATGCTGCCTTTTTAGGAACCAATGAAGATGGGACACAGGTTAGGTTTATGCAAGCAGGGGTAATTGGTTGGGTAAATTCAAGTGAAGTAGAAATTCTAAATATCAACAGTACTTCTTATACTTCTTTATATACATCTTCTTATAGTATGATATATACAGATGCATGGGAATTAAGACATTATATTACTCTTGATGTTAGAAATTATAAATCTGTGACAAAATTGATGTTAGGACAAGAAAGACCAACAGGAATGGTCAATGAAACAAATTATTTAAGTTATGATGGTCACTATTTTTATCCTGAGAGTTTAGATGGATTTCGCACAATGATTCGTGATTATAAATTAGGAGTTAGAACGAATTCCATTAATCCAAATGATCCATATTATAATTATTATCAATTTTTATCACATCGTTCTATATCAAATTATACAAGTGCTCAGATAAAACAAGATTTAAGTGTTTATACTTCAAAGCCAACTAGCTATCCAGCAAAGACCAATCAATCTCAATTATTTGGAGAAGAAATTTCCTTTGTTCAATATCAAAATGAATTTGGCGCAAATGCAATTATGATGCTTGGAACAGCTAAAAACGAATCTGCAAATGGAACTTCTAATATCTCTATCAATAAAAATAATTTATTTGGTCATAGTGCATTCGATTCTTCTCCAGGAGCAAGTGCAGATGGTTATGTAACAGTTGCACAAAGCATTTTCGCGCATTCTAAAAAATTTATTTCAGAAGGATATTTAGATCCTTGTGATGGCTATGCAGTTAATGGCAATGGAACCAATGATAAATGTTTACGTGGAAGATATTATGGTGGGAATTTAGGAGATAAATCATCTGGTATGAATGTGAAATATGCTTCAGATCCATATTGGGGTGAAAAGGCAGCTGCTAAGTATTATACGTTTGATAAAAAATATGGTTTACAGGACTATGGAAAATATAGTATTGGTATAAAAACTTCTACAACAAGTTACCCAATTAAAGCAGAAGCAAACAATAGTAGTAAAACATTATATATGACAGGAAATTCTAATAGTTATGCGATGATTATATTGGAAACAGTAACAGGAGAAGCAATAAATGGAAATAATACTTGGTATAAAATTCAATCGGATCCTACTTTGAATAGTGCAAGAACAGGTATTGTACAAGATCAAGGAGAATACAACTTTGAACATAATATTGCTTATATACATTCTTCTTATGTAGGATTTGTAAGAAATGGAAAATCAGGAAAAGCACGATATACAATCAAATTTAATCCAAATGGAGGAAAATTTACTGACAATATTACAAGTACAAAAAGTTTAACAGTAGAAGAATATGTAATTCCAGAAATTAATAATCCAGTAAGAGATGGTTATATCTTTAAAGGTTGGGATAAAGAAATCGTGGGTGCTACAGAAAATGTAACATATAAAGCAGTCTGGGAACCAATTGTTACAACATATAAAATTACATTTGATGCAGGACAAGGAAGTTTTAGTGATAAATCTAAAAAGAAAGAAATAGAAGTAAAGGCGGGGGAAATCCCAAGTATAGAAAATCCAAGCTTGGATGGATATACATTTACAGGTTGGAGTCCAAGCTTAAAAGAAGCCACTCAGAATGTAACTTATGTAGCACAGTATACAAAAAATGGAGAGATTCAATATAAAGAGACAGAAGGAGAGTTTTACTTTCACAATTTGAGTTCATCTGATAAAGGGCTTACCATTACTGGATATAGTACTATTAATGGAATATCTATGAATAGTGGAAGTCAAGTAACTTATGAAATTGAATTTGAAAATATGAATACGAACGAAATCACATCTATTCCTTTAAATCGTATCATGAATCAAAATGATATGCCATTTATCGTTGGAAATATTAATGGAGTAGATGCTACATATTCTTGGTTTACAGGAACAATTTCATTGAGCGCCTTAAAAGCTGGTGATTATAGAGCTTATATTATTACAAAATCAGGAAATCTATATACAAAAAAATTAGTGAGAAATTTATTTGGCAAAAGTATGATAAGTAATTATACTTTAAATGGGAAGCAGATCTGGATTAGAAATAATTATTATTTAAAAACAGTTCCTATGGAATTCTTTATAAGAAACCAGGTAGTTGCTTCAAAAAATAATGATCCTCTTGATAATATGATGACTGGATATTCAAGTATCTCTTTTGAGGGGAATTCATTGAAAATAAGAGGATTCGCTCATAATGTAAACGGAAATTATGCAATTGGAGAAACTGTGACAAGAACTATGGTTTTAGAAAATATAGAAACTTATAAGACAATTAGCAATTCTATAGCGACAATAACGAATGGAGATTATTTAATTAGTCTTAGAGTTTCAGATGGATTTGATAAAACAAAAGCTTGGTTTGAAGGAACTATTGATATTAGTTCTTTAGAAAAAGGAACTTATGTTATTTATATTGCCAATTCAGCCAATATTAATGATTTTGCGGAATTGAATGATATATTTGGAAAAACAATAGGGGCCACTACAACAATAAATGGAAAAAATTATTCACTAAGAGTGAATACAGACATACGATATAGGATTGAACTGATTGTAAAATAGAGTATAAAAAATAAGTTAGAGATTATTTCTTCTAACTTATTTTTTTTGAATGAATTTTGATTTTCTTTATTCAACTACATAAATAGTATATGTCTTACAACTAACAATAGGAGTTCCATTATTAGTAGGAGAAGATGGATGAATTAATCCTGAATTAATACTATTGTGATCTTTGGTGACTATATTGAATATTGCACCAGGATAAGCAGATGCCAATTTTGATTTTAAACTTGAAATTGTCTTACTTGAATTTCCAGGGCTAAGCCATCCTTCTTGAATATTTAAATTTCCTAATGATTTTTCAGTACATGTTGGAGTAGTTGGTTTATTTGTAGAATTAGAACCATTTCCAGAAGGTTTCGGACCATTGCTAACTGTTAATACAACTGTTGTGCCATCAATAACTTTTGATCCAGAGCTCATGCTTTGATTGAATATAATACCTTTGGTTTTGCTACTGTAGACATAGGACATTTTACAAGTAATTCCTAAGTTATTACAAGTCGTTTGTGCTTTGCTCGCACTCATTCCAATAAAACTAGGGAGTTCTATAGAAGCACCTAAAGATATAACAACTTTAAATTCATCACCTGGATTAATTTCTTCGCCTGGTTTTTTAGAAATACTGATAAATTTTCCTTTTTCAACTGTTTCGCTAAATTCTGATTCTTCATTTAAGGTTAGTTTATTTTCGTTTGCAAAGTTACGAAGAGCTATAATATCACCATCTGCAATAGTAATCATTTTTAAAGTACCCTTAGAAGTGATAATATGAATTCTGGCATTTTCTTCTAATGTATCTCCTTCTTTAACACTAACTCTAATAATTTCACCAGCTTTAATTTCGCTATTGTATTCACTTTCATAAATAATGACTAATTTATTTTTTATTGCCCATTCTGTAATTTCATCTAATGACATTTTCATTAAATCAGGAGCAATAATTTTTGGACCTTTTGAAATAATAATTTGTACAGTAGTTTCCTTTTGGTTGATTAATGTACCACTATCTGGGGTTGTAGAAATAACATTTCCTGCTTTGATATCATTGCTGAATTCATAGGAAATTTCATATCTAATTCCGTTTCTTTTTAACCATAAAATAGCATCAAATTCTTCTAAATTGGCTAAATCTTTTAAATTAACTGGTTTTAAATCTGCCTCATTTCCTAATGAGAATGTAATGTTAATTTCTTCATTTCTTCTAACTTCACCAGATTTATTTTGCTCAAATGCAACATCTTTTTCGATTGCTTCATTAAACTGATATTCTATATTTACATTATTTAATTTTAATTCTTTAATTTTTAAAACCACATCATCTATATTCCAGCCAATCATATTGGGAATGCTAACAATAGATTCATAATTAGGCCCGTTAGAAACAACAACTTCTAAAGATTTTATTTCTTTTACTAAAGTATTAGCGGGAATGCTTTGACTAATAACGTGATCACTTTCTATAGAATCGCTATATTCATAAGTTTGCTCTAAAGTTATCTTATTTTTATTAGCCCATTTTACAACTTCATTGATACTAACATTACTAAAGTCTCCAACGGTTTTTAAAGTGGGCAATGTAAGAATGTTAGAAGTAACAAGAAATTGAAATCCAGTATATAAAGTAATTAATACGATACCAAATAGTTCCAATTTTTTTTGAATTTTTTGATTTGTTGTAAAACCAGTTAGAACCATAAAAGAACTAATTAGTAATAAACATGTACTTGTAATAATTAAATAGGGTTGATTTACTTGATCAGTAGATTTTACGATTGTATATATTAGAAAGCTTAAACTAGATACAAGTGCAATAAAAGAGATGACTGTAAGTAAAGTACGAGGCTTTTGCTGTCCAGCTTTTATTTTCTCTTTAGACCCCTTCGACTTTTTTTGTTCTTTTTTCTGGACTTCTTTTTTCTTAGAATCCTTTCTTTCTTTTTTTTCACTTTTTAAGCTTTCTTCGTCTTCTTTTAAAGCACTTAATAAGTCTAATTTTTCTTTTAATCTCTCATTTTCATTCATATTATCACCTAATATACATTATACCGCATTTTAATAAATATGAAAACGGATGAATACGTTTTTTGTTTATAGTTTACAATTGGAAATTATAGAAATAACAAAAAAAAGAAGATAAGGTGGTAATATGTGTCAAATTTTGCTATAATTGTAATAGAACAAAGAAAATAATGTAGGTGAACAGTTAATGAGAAAACAATTATCAATGAAAAACTTTATTACAGGAATTATTCCATATTTTGTTTTAGCAATCCTTGGATTTGTACGAGTGGATTTTTTTGTAGATAATCTTGGGGATGAAATTTATGCAATTAATCAATTGTTTTTTCAAATATTTGCTTATATTTCTTTGGTAGAAGCAGGTATTGGACCTCTTATTACGCAACAATATTATAAATTCTTTGCAGATCAAGACCATAAATCTATTAGTGGACTTTATACAACCTCAAAGAAAATGTTACAAAAAATTTCAATTGCTATTTTAATAATTGGGTTTATCGTTTCTTTATTTTTAAAATTTTTGACAAATAATAACTTAGCGCTTGGATATATGCAAATTGTATTTATGATATTCTTATTTCGCAGCATTTTGGAATACCTAATGCTTTCTCCGCGATTGGTATTACAAGCAGATCAAAGAATTTATAAAATTAATGTGTTATTGAATGCTTATAAAGTAATAGAAATTATTGTAGAAATTACACTGTTACAATGTGGAATTGATTATTTAGTTATTTTGTTATCTTCTATTGTAGTAAGATTCTTGTCTTATTACTATACTAATCGTAAAATCTTTAAAGAGTATCCTTGGTTAACTGTGGTAAATAAAAATGAAGTGGTAAAATTAAAAAATTCAACTAGTGTTTTATGGCATAAATTGGCAGATGCCATTTATAATAATACGGATATTTTATTAATATCTGCTAAGTTGGAACCAATAAGTGTTGTTATTTATTCTGCTTATAAGTATATTGTAAAATTTATTGTAGATGGAGTTTATATCTTATCAAATGCTTTGACAGCAAGTTTTGGAAATGTAGTTTATAAAAGCAAGAAAGCGGACAAACATCTGATATTTGAAGAAATGAATATGGCCTTTTTAGCGGCAGCTAGCTTTTTTACGATTACTGTTTATGTATTAAGTCATACTTTTGTGTCTTTGTGGTTAGGCCCAAATAAGTTAATGGATAATTTAGCTTTTATTTTTATGATAATAGTATTATTCAACGATATTGCTAGAAGACCATTTCTTATTTGTAGGGATGCTAATGGATTGTTTAAAGAAACACAATTGATTACAATTGTAGAATCCTTTTTAAATTTAATATTATCAATAGTACTAGTTTTTAAATATGGTGTAGTTGGAGTTTTATTTGCAACAGCTTTTTCAACACTTGCCACAAGTTTTTGGTTTTATCCACGTTATATTTATAAACAGGCATTTTATATGGATTCAAAGCAATACTTTCTCAAATACTTTACTTGTGTAATAATAACCATAATAGGATGTTTTGTTGGAAGACATTTGTTTGAAATTTTACCCTCTTCTGGTTATGTTAGTTGGATTTTCAGCGCTGTTGTTATTTGTCTATTAGCAATTGTTTTGATTGCTATAACATTTATAATATGTTTTAAAGATTTTCGCAGATTGTTATATAAAGCAAAATTATTGTTGGAGGAGATGAAAATAATGGAAAGATTGAAAAATATGAAGAAGATGATGATTGATAAAGAAGTTCTTATAAAATTATTGATGTTCTTTTTAATGTTACAACCTGTTTTAGATATTTATATATTATTTGAACCTACAGTTGTTTCATTTTTTCACTTTTCTCCAACGACAATTATAAGAATCCTTTTTGTTGGGCTATTGCTTTTAATGTTAGGATTTACATTAAAATATTCAAAAAAATATTTTTTGATGTTGGGATATATATTTTTGGTTGTTTTATATGCAATATTTCATCATTTGAATGCGATGCAGTTTCAATCTAATGTGCCAGGGAATTTTGGTTATTCTTTTACGTCAGAAATTTTCTATATTATTCGAATGTTATTGCCACTTATTATGATTATAATATCCTATCATGTAAAATTTAGTGAGAAGCGAATGCAAACAGTAATTCAAACTTTAATACTTCTTATTTCTGGAAGCATTGTTATAACTAATCTTTTTTCTATATCTTTAGCTTCTTATACAAAAACATCAATAGCAGCGAATATATTTACATGGTTTACTGATCAATATGAAAAATATAATTATTTACAATTGGCATCAAGAGGTTTTTTTGTGTCAGCAAATCGTATTTCAGCATTAGAACTTCTATTGACACCAATTTGGTTATTTTTCTTTATTAAAAAACCTACCAAAAAAAACATAGTTATTACTATTATACACATTATTGCAATGCTTATGCTTGGAACAAAAGTTGCAACTTTGGGAATAATTTTGTTATTAATCTTATCGTTTTTAATATATTGCTATTGTTGCTTTATACAAAAAGAATTTGAATTTTCTAAAAAAATTTTATATTCATTTATTATGTTTGTAATCATTTGGAGCTCTATATTTCCGCTATCGCCTGCAATGAATCGAAATAATATTGATAATAATAGAGAACAAAATTCTGAAACGATGGTAACTTGCAAAAAAATGAAGCAAATACCGTTAGGTCAGATAAAATATGAAGATCCTTTAATTGAATATGAAACTGATGATCTTACGAAATGCTCATTAAATAAGGATTTAGAAAAGCAAAAATTGGAATTAGTAGAAAGAAATTTAGCATTTCTTTCAAAAGAAGAAGAAAAAGTAGAATATTTAAAATCTTTTATAGAAGTAGAATATGAGAATTTCAATATAAAGACGGAGTTTCTTTTTGAATCTTATCCGTATCAATATAACCCTTATTTTTGGTATGATATTATGAAAGAACCTTTAATGGTGCGAACTAATTTTAGAATTTTAGAGGAACGAATGCTTTCCAATATAAAAAAACAAAATAATAATTACTATGATAATTATTTTGGCATTACATTTACTAGAATGAGTAATATTTTTGATTTAGAAAGAGATTTCATTTCACACTATTATACATTAGGATGGTGCGGGTTAATTTTATTGTTATTCCCTTATTTGATAATTGTGGTGTTTGGAATTATTTTAATGTTATTTCAATTTAAAGAAAAAATTAATTTTTATAATATAATGCTATTATTTTCGATTGGAATTACATTATTTGCTGCATATTATAGTGGAAATATAATGGATGGTTTAATTGTTACCTTGATTTTAGGATTTATTATTGGACAATTTGTACAATGTGTATATAGGAGGAATAAAACAATGAATGAAAAGAAAAAAATATCCATTATTATGCCAACTTATAATGATGCAAAAAGTATTTGTGAAACACTAGATTCTGTCATAGAACAAACTTATCAAAATTGGGAATTAATTATTGTTGATGATGGTTCAAAGGATGAAACAAGATCAGTGATAAAAAGTTATAAAAAAGCCCACAAAAATGATAATAGAATTCAATATGTATACCAAAAAAACACAGATCAATTAAAGGCTATTATACATGGAATGGATTACATAAGCGGAGATTATATTTATATTCTTCATTCTGATGACTTGCTAGCAACAAAAATGGTATTTGAAAGGGCAGTTCAATACTTAGAAAAGTATACAGAAGTTGATGCTATAATAGGAGATTTGATTGTAATTGATGAAAATAGTAAAATAACAGGAAGGCAAGAAGTATTATCATACTTAAAAAAAGAAAAAACTCCAGCAATTCAGCTACTTTGGCTTGGAAGAAATTTATATGTTGATTTTGCTTTTCATAGAAAAAAATTTTTTTTTGAAAATGTAAAAGAAAATTATTTAACTTGGAATACTCCTTTTTGGTTAAACACCTCTGATTCTTTATCTATGCTAAATGTAAAAAAAGTTGATTTTGAATTTATTAAATATAGGGTCCATAGTGGCAATTATATCAATAATGATATTGGCAAATTAAATGTTATAAATGGAGAACTAAGAACGGTTACTCGTTTAATGAAATATTATGACATTCCAAATTATAAAAAACAATTTTATATTTTTCGTATTTTCAATCGATTAAATTTTTTACAGATTTATAAGCCTCTATATAAAAAACGAGAATTTACAAATAAAGCAGAAGTTTTGGATTTTATAATTCGAAAGAGATTTTCAAATGGATATAATGATAATTGTTTTTTAAAAAGTCTTGTAAGTTTTTATGAAAATTTTCATTCAAGAAAAATATATTTTAAAGATATTTATAATAATGAAATTATATATAAGGGAAATGAAATGAGGCAATTTAACAAAGAATTAATAGATAATAAATTACCAAATCTATATTTATCTATATTCAAAGAAATGCAAGTTGGCTTTGATGAGATTATAGTGAAGACTGAAGAGGAAAAAGAAAAAGCGATTAATTTAACAAAATTTTTATGTATTTATCCATTTGTAAAAGTTACGAAGAAGTAGGAGGAAAAATATGATACCAAAAAAAGTACATTTTATTTGGGTAGGTGGAAAAGAAAAACCGAAAGATATAGTGAAATGCATGAAAACTTGGAAGAAACATTTGAAAGGTTATGAAATTGTTGAGTGGAATGAATCTAATTTTGATATTCATTCACATCCGTTTGCAGAAGCAGCCTATAAAGCAAAAAAATGGGCTTATGTAAGCGACTATATTAGGGCGTATGTGATTTATCATGAGGGAGGAATTTATGTTGATACTGATGTGTTGATCTTAGATAATTTTGATAAGTTCTTAATGCATAAAGCATTTGTAGGGTTTGAACGGCCAGAATTTCCTTTTACAGCTGTATTTGGTGCAGAAAAAGGTCATCCTTTTGTAAAAGATATGTTAGATTATTATGACTCTTTAGATAGTTATCAATTCGATTTTCAAAATAATAATACTATTTCTGTATCAGATATTTTAGTAGATAAGTATGGATGTAGGAAAGATAACCAATATCAAGAATTAAAAGAGGGAATTATTGTTTATCCTGACACAGTTTTATGTAATCCATCAATTAATTCTGTTTCAATTCATGTTTTTAATGGTTCTTGGCTAGAAGAAAAAAAACCTTTTAAAAGAAAAATTAACAAATTTTTAAAATTAAAATTAACGAGTCAAAAACGATCAGCTTGGTATCGAAAGAATATTCAAAAAATAAAAGATTAAAACAACACTTGAAAATTTAGGAGAAAAATGATATGAAAAAAGTAGCAATTTTAGGGCTTCATTTAGGATATGGTGGAGTCGAGCAGTCAATTGTTAATTTAGCTAATATGCTTTGTGAAAAATATGAAGTAGAGCTTGTGATTACATATCAGGTAGTAGAAGAAGTACCTTATAAAATAAATCAAAAAGTAAAAATTACTTATCTTACTGATTTGAAACCTAATCGGGAAGAATTTAAAAAAGAATTAAAAGAAAGACATTTGATACAGGCTTTTAAAGAAGGATTAAAAAGCATTTTGATTTTACATAAAAGGATATCTGTTATGAAAAAGTATATAAAAAACAGTGATGCTGATATATTAATATCTAGTAGAGTTTTATATACAAAGCTAGTAAGTAAGTATGCAAAAAAAGGAGTTATTACCATAGCGCAAGAACATTGTCACCATAATAATAATCAAAAATATATTAATAAAGTTAAAAGGGCTTGTCGAAACATAAACTACTTAATACCAGTTTCAAAAGAATTAACAAGTGACTATCAAAAAATGATTCAAAATGGGAAAACCGTCTGTTTATTTATTCCAAATTCGTTAGAATTTTGGCCAGAAAAAACCTCTAACTTAGATTGTAAAAATCTAATATCTGTTGGACGTATTTCCAAAGAAAAAGGATATCTAGATTTAATTGATGTATTTGAATTGATTCATCAAGTGAACCCAGATTGGAAGTTAAACATTATTGGTAATGGTGGAGAGATGTCAAAATTAAAAGAAAAAATAACAGAGAAAAAATTAGAGAAATATGTGATACTTCACGGCTTTCAAAATAAAGCTTATATTTATGAGCAACTATTACAATCTTCAATTTATGTGATGTGTTCCTATGAAGAATCATTTGGTATTGTTTTATTAGAAGCCGCATCGTTTGGTATACCACTGATTGCATATTCTAGTGCTCAAGGAGCTCATGAAATTATCGAAAATAATGAAAATGGATATTTAATAGAAAATCGTGATAAAAATAAAATGGCAACCAAAGTTAATGAATTAATTGACAGTCAAGAACAGCGAATAAAATTGGGAACTTTTGCAAGAACAAGTGTAGAGCAATTTGCATTTGAAAATGTAAAAGAACAATGGCTTAAGTTCCTAGATAGTATGGAGGAGTAGTATGAAGAACTTTTTTGAAAGAATGTATAGTGCTTCCTATCAAGAGTTTGAAAAGGAATTAGAAAAAAATTTAAGGGAAAACCGAAAAATGTTTGTCGTAACAGCGAATCCAGAAACTTTTATGATTGGAACAAACAATCAAGAAGTAAGTCAAATTCTATTAGATAGAAAAGTAACAATTGTACCAGATGGAATCGGCATTGTGAAAGGCGCTAACATGCTGGGCTATAAAGTGAAAGAAAGAATTCCTGGAATTGAGATTGCTTGGAGTTTGTTAAAACTAGGAAATGAACAAAAAAAATCGATTTTTCTCTTAGGAGCCAGCGAAGAAGTAAAAGAAAAAATGATAGAAAAATTAAAAGCAGATTATCCAAATTTAAAAATTTTAGGAGCTATAAATGGCTATGGTAAAAACAAAGATAAAGATTTTGAACGAATAAAAAAAGAAAATCCAGATATCATTTTAGTAGCGCTAGGAATACCAGCTCAAGAAAAATTAATTTATAAACATTTAGATGACTTTTCAAAAGGAATTTTTGTAGGTGTAGGAGGTTCTTTAGATGTAATTAGTGGAGCTAAAAAAAGAGCACCAAAAATATTTCAAAATTTGGGACTTGAATGGTTATATAGATTGGCAAAAGAACCAAAAAGAATTAAACGTTTTTATAATAGCAATGTGAAATTTATATTTGAAATAAAAAAATTGAAGAAAGGAAAAAATAATGAAATGGTTAAAAAGTAACTATTTAATATTGTGTCAGTTTCATATATTATTTTTTAGTATAGAATGAAACTTATATTTTAATATTATTTACAGGAAGATTGACTGCTGCAAATTTTAGTACTGGAAGTGTCGCCAAGCTATTTTTTACGAACGATGACAACTCTTGCTATATGTGTTTTAGTAGCACTAGACAAGTTAATTACGAAGGAGGATTAAAAAATGATAAAAGTAATGACTATATTTGGAACAAGGCCAGAGGCTATTAAAATGGCCCCTTTGGTAAAAGAATTGAAAGCTAGAAAAGAAATAGAGACCATTGTATGTGTAACCGCTCAACACAGAGAAATGTTAGACCAAGTGTTAGAAGCATTTGATATAAAACCTGATTATGATTTAAACATTATGAAGCAAGGACAGACTTTAGGAGAGGTTACAACAAGAGCGCTAACTGGGTTAGAAGATGTTATCAAAAAGGAAAAGCCAGATATAGTGTTAGTACATGGAGATACAACAACAACGTTTTCAGGAGCCTTAGCTGCTTTCTATAATAGTGTTGCAATTGGTCATGTAGAGGCAGGGCTTAGGACTTGGGATAAATATTCGCCCTATCCTGAAGAAATGAACCGTCAAATGGTAGGGTGTATGGCAGATATGCATTTTTCACCAACAGAAGTAAGTGCAAGGAATTTACTCAATGAAGGAAAGAAAAAAGAGAATATCTATATTACTGGAAATACAGCCATTGATGCTATGAAAACAACTGTCAAAGATGATTATCATCATGAAGTATTTGATTGGATTGGCAGTAGTCGAATGGTTTTATTAACTGCACATAGAAGAGAAAACTTAGGAGAACCGATGTACCATATTTTTAAAGCTGTTAAAAGAATTGTTGATGAATTTGAAGACATTAAAGTTGTATATCCAATTCATATGAATCCAAAAGTTCGGGAAGTGGCTAATGAGGTTTTAAAAGACACAAACAGAGTAAAATTGATAGAGCCATTAGAAGTAGTTGATTTCCATAATTTTATTAATAAATCTTATATTATTTTAACAGATAGCGGAGGAATACAAGAAGAAGCACCTTCTTTAGGAAAACCTGTGTTGGTACTTAGGGATACTACAGAAAGACCAGAAGGGATTAATGCAGGAACTTTAAAATTGGTTGGAACTGATGAAGATATTATTTATAATGAAACTAAAACTTTACTTATTGATAAAGATGTATATGAAAAAATGAGTAAAGCTAGCAATCCTTATGGAGATGGGGAAGCTAGTAGAAGAATAGCAGATGCGATTATAGAAAAATTTTCTAAATAGATAGCAGTAAGGAGTGTATTATGAAAGATTATATATCTTTAATGAGGCCAAAGCATTATTTGAAAAATACCTTGATATTTTTTCCATTAATATTTTCAGCTCTCATTTTTGAAAAACAAAATTTTCTGTCTTGTTTGTTTGGGTTTATTGCCTTTTCTTTATCTGCATCTACTATTTATATTGTTAATGATATACGAGATAAAGAAAAAGATAGAAATCATGAAAAGAAAAAAAATAGGCCGATTGCTTCTGGAAAAGTGAGCATACCAAGTGCGATTATATTGGCTTGTATCCTATTTCTTATATCGTATATCTTTCATTTCTTTGCAGTTAAAGAAATAGCTCATTCGAGCTATATATATATACTAGTATATATAATTATTAATCTTGCCTATAGCTTTGGACTTAAAAATGTACCACTAGTAGATGTAACAATTTTAGTAATTGGATTTTTACTGCGTGTACTATATGGTGCAGCAATCATAGGCATTGAAGTATCAAATTGGCTTTATTTAACTATTATTTCTATTTCGTTTTATTTGGGTTTGGGTAAAAGAAGAAATGAGATAAAGAAATCAGGAACTAGATCAAGAAAAGTGTTAGATTATTATAATGAAGAATTTTTAGACAAAAACATGCATATGTGTATGTCACTTGCTATTGTATTTTATTCCTTATGGTGCGCTAGTAGTCCAAATCATTTAATAGTTTGGACTGTTCCACTAATAATATTATTGTGTATGCGTTATAGCATGGATGTTGAAGGTGATAATTTTGGAGATCCTATTGACGTGATATATGCAGACAAATTTTTAGGTCTATTAGCTTTAATTGTTGGAATAATACTATTTGGAATTATTTATATGTAGGGAGGAAATTGTATGAAACAGAAAATAAAATTCTTTTTTAAAAATAAAAATTTAATAGTTCATTTATTTCTTATATTTTCTACATTAATTTTTATTTGTGCAAGTATTTCTCCAATAAGGACATTATTCAAAAATAATTTTATGTATACAATCATCTCATTAATCGTATTTTGCGTTTTAATATACTGTATCTGGAAATTTTTAAAAAGAGCAGAAGTAGAAAAGAAATGGATTGAATATCTAATTGTGGGCATCCTTATTTTATTGGGCTTGTTATTGCGAATAGGAACTAATAATATAATCAAGACACAACCAATTTCAGATTTTAATACGCCACATGATGTATATAAACAATTACATAGTGAAAATAATGATATTTTCGCACCAAAGAGTGATTATCAAAGTTTAAGTTTTTATCAGCGATATTATTCATCCTATCCAGCATGGTTTCCTTATATGAAAGTAATTAGTTTCATATATGATACATTTGGAGAAAATCTTAAATATATTAAGCTAATGAATTGGGGGCTTTATATAATCACGTCGCTTTTGCTGTATTGGATTGGGAAAAAAATAAAATCAAAAAAAGCAGGGATTATTGCATTATTGTTGTTTTCCTGCTTTCCTTCCTTAATTGTTTATACAAACATTACAACACCAGATCATTTTACAATTTTGTTGTTTACTTGTTTTATTGCAACTTGGGTAAAATTATTAGAATATAGAAAGAAAAAAAGCAAAAAAATTATTTTATGGTGTTTTTTAAATGTTTTATCAATTATAGGAATTAATTTATTTAAACCGCTTTCAATTTTAGGACTATTAGTGTTTATTTGCACTGAGTTGTTATGTATTTTATTTCCTATTTTACGCGAAAGAGAAAGTAGAAAACAATATTTTAAACAATCATTTGCTTTTGCTGTTGGCTTTATAATAGCATGCTATTTGGGTATCAGCATATCAAGTCATATATTAAATGTACAAGTAGAAAAAACAATTCACACTGAGGTAGTAGATTCAACTCCACTTTATTTACTTTGGGCTTATTCTTTAGATGAAAAAGGGAATTATAACCCAGATATTGCTACTCAAACTTATACCGAATTATTAATAAAATACAATGGGAATCAGAAAGAGGTAATGAAAGAACTTGCAATACTGGCGAAAACACAAATTGTAAAAAATATTTCAAAATTACCAAAGATTTTTTATCAAAAGTTTAAAGTTGTATTTTCAAGCGAAGAGGATATCTTTTCATTTGCAAATTATAGTAATAATGAAATATATGAACAAAAATTAAGAAAAACAATACTAAAGTATTATATATATATTTCAAATACATTTATGGGGGTTTTATTTCTACTTTGTACTTTTTCTCTTATAAAAGAAATAAAGGATAAAGAGAAAAATCCAATCATCATCGTAATTACGTTAACAATTATAGGCTATTTTTTAATTTTATTATTAGGTGGAGTTCAAGGGCGATACAAAATGCTTATGGCTTCATTATTGTGTATTTTAGCTGGAACTATTTTTAGCGAAAACAGAAAGGAAGATGAGTATGTTAATAAGTGTTGTCATTCCTTGCTATAATGTAGAGAAGTTCATTGATAAATGCTTAAATTCGATATTAAAGCAAACATATAAAAATTTAGAGATTATATTATATGATGACTGTTCAGAAGATAAGACAAATGAAATATTGAAAACTTTGCAAAAAAAAGATGGTAGGATTAAAGTATACTTTGGAAAAGAAAATGCAGGACCAGGAGGAGCGAAAAATGAGGGTTTAAAAAGAGCAACGGGTGATTATGTTTTATTTATTGATAGTGATGATTATGTTGGAAAAACTTATATTGAGGAAATGGTGAATGTTGCTTTGAAAAACCCTGCTTTAGATATAATAACTACAAATTTTACCAAAATAGATCAGAATGGAAAAATTGCCTATATAAGAGACTATAAGAATAGTGAAGTTGCCTTATGGCAAAAAATAACTACATGGGGAAAATTATTCAAAAGAGAGTGGTTAACTAGCAATACTTTGTCATTACCATATGGAAAGGTATTGGAAGATGTTTTATTCCATGGAGCTTGTATGATTGTCAATCCTAAATCAGAGCTTTGTCATAATCAAGAATATTATTATGTTTTTAATAGTCATTCGATCTCACATACAACATTAAATCAGTTTAAACCTGGAGCTTTAAAGCAGGGACAAGAATACTTAATTTCACTAAAAAACATAGCAAAAACAGAAGAAAAAGAAGAACTTCTTAGCTATTTTGCCTTTCAATATATTTGTTGGCATCTTTTAAAAAGTGGTAATAATGTTGGAAAAGAAGCAATGGAAAAAGAATATGATCAAGCATTTTCTTTCTTAGAAATAGAATTTCCTAAGTTCAAAAAAAATAGATATATTTCTATATTTCATCCTCAAAAAGAAAGACGAATTATATTTTTTGTAATGTACAATACAAAAATATTATATAAATTGCATTTAGCAAAATTCTTTTTTAAAATTTATAGTAGGGTTAATTTGGAGAAATTATGGCCAAATTTATAACCCCAAAAGTAAAGGAATTAATTCGTTTTGTTTTTGTAGGTGGGGTAATGACTGTTATTAACTTTGCTTTACTCGCATTTTTTAAGGAATTTATAGGTATGAATTATATGATAGCAAATGTAGTTTCCTATATTATTGCTGTTATATTATCATATTTTATAAATGTTATCTTTACATTCAAACAACAAGTGACAAAGACAAAAGAAGAATGGAGTAAATTAGTAAAATATTGTATTATGAAATTAATTATATTAGGAATGGATAGTGCATGCTTGTATATTATGGTGAGTAAAATTGAAATGAATATATATATTGGTAAATTAATCTTAACAGTCGTTTTTACATTTGCTTCATTTGGAATTAGTAAAATTATTGTATTGGAAGGAAAAAATTATGAAAATAATCGCTTATGATTTTGATGGAACTATTTATGATGGAGATTCTTCAGCTGATTTTTATAAATTTTGTTTTAAAAAGAAAAAAAGTATTTGCAAATATTGTATAAAACAACTGTGGTTTCTTGGACTTTATGTTTTAGGGCTAAAAACAAAAACAGAAATGAAAGAAGTGTTATTTTCTTTCTTAAAAGAGTTCAAAGACCAAGAAAAATTAGTAGAAGAATTTTGGGATAAACATTATGTAAAGATGAAGAAATGGTATTTAGAAAAAAGTCATTCAAATGATATTATTATTTCTGCTTCTCCAGAGTTTCTTTTAGAAGTTCCTTGTAAAAGATTAAAAGTAAAAGATTTAATTGCCACAAAAGTAGATATGAAAACAGGAGAATTTTTAAGTGAAAATTGCCATGGAGAAGAAAAAGTAAAAAGAATTAAAAAAAAATATCCAAAAGCAGAAGTAGAAGAAATGTATACAGATAGTCATGTAGACTTACCAATGATTGAATTAGCAAAAAAAGGATTCAAAGTGAAAAAAAATGTAGTCATGCCTTATTATGACTATAAAGAAACAAAATTAGAAAAAATAAAGCATACATTTTTAACTCCTAAATTTATACGATTTGTATTTGTAGGGTGTTTAAATACCTTTAATGGAGTATTGTTTTCATTTTTATATTCATTATTTATAGAGAATGCTACTATAGCATTTATGGTAGGATATATGACAAGTTTAATATTTTCTTACTTATTAAATAGTTTTATTACATTTCATGATAAAAAAATTACTATTTTTAAATTTATTAAATTTTGTATTTCTTACATACCTAACTTTATCATTCAACTCATTTGTGTATATATTGTTATTGATTTATTACATTGGTATAAATTGATAGCCTATATTATTGCAGCAGTTATAGGAATACCAATTACTTATTTAGCACTATTATTATTTCCGTTTAAAGAAAAGAAATAAATATTAAAATAAGCATATAATATATTGATTTTATCAATTTGACATTTTATTTTAACTATGATAGAATGTTGAATTGTAAATTGAAATGGCACATTATTCTAGTCAATTTCGTTTATTATGAAGGTGGCCCTAAAAAGTCACTAAAGAGCATATCTGTGAAACTTCTGGTGCTTGCTTCTTACGCCCAGTTTGGGGTGAGTGCTGGGAGGTATGGATGTTTAGGCAACTGTAATGGCATACAGAACAATCGACCCACCATCTTGGAGACCTAACCTTGTTATTTCCCTATACACGAAAGTTGATGGAGAAGTGACGACTTAGGATTAAACCTACTATGTGATGATAAGTTACGAGTAGTGTAGCTTGTCCTGAGTGAGTATTTGGGGATTATTGAACGGCTTTTATTTGATTGGCCAACCAAATAAAAGAATTGCAATATGAAACAATACTTGCAAAAAGGAACTAATAATAAACAGAGTTGTCGAGGAAATCTCCTAGAGTGTCTATTTATATAGGATTGCAGTGCGTACTCAGTGGCAATCAAGTCATATATTCGGTGACGATATATTTACTTCTATAATGGGGAACCCCTCGTCTGGTAACGGAAGAGTTTGAAGTAAGGGAAATCCTACTTGACCTTAAGACGTAAAGTTTACTATATAAATAGCCATTTTTTTGTATATTTTTAAGAGGTGTATAATGGGAAAATATATTGATGAATTAAATAAAAATAAGAAACTAAAAAAAGAAAAAAAATTAGTTGATTATAGGTGGATCTTGAAAATATCGATTATAGCTTTTACTTTATCTATTGTATTTTCGCTACTTTCAGAAACAGTTATGCCAAAGGTGAATCTTTGGATAGGAATTATTATATTAATTCTGTTTATTGGAATCGGAATTATGTTTGATATGGTAGGAGTAGCAGTAACAGCAGCAGCAGAAACCCCATTTCATTCTATGGCAGCAAGAAAAGTAAGAGGAGCTAAAGTAGCTGTAAAATTTAAAAAGAACGCCGCTCAAGTGTCTTCCTTTTGTAATGATGTAATAGGAGATATTTGTGGCATTGTATCAGGATCGACAGGAGCTATTTTAGCAATCACGATTTCTTCTTCCTTGCGAGTTGATGCTCTATTAGTAAGTTTACTTGTAACTGCTTTGATAGCAGCCCTAACAATAGGAGGAAAAGCAATGGGAAAAGGTTTTGCTGTCAGTAAAAGTAATATCATTTTATATGAATTTTCTAAAATAGTATCATTATTTTATAATCCCAAAAAATAAGTAGGAAACTATTAAAGTTGTAAGATAAATGTTGACAATTATTGCTAAATTTAGATATAATAATAATTAGAAATAGTAATCATTACTACTTAGGAAGTGATATTTTGAAATATTCTGATAGAAGAGAATGTATATTTGAAAGAATAAAAAATTCTTATGATCATCCAACTGCTGAAATGATTTATGAAGACGTAAGGAAAAGTATTCCAAATATTAGTTTAGGAACTGTTTATCGCAATTTAAATCAATTAGTAGAGGAAGGGTATATCAGAAAAATTACAAACCTTGATGAAAACGCTCGTTATGATAAAAATGATATGCATGCTCATATGAAATGTCTAAATTGTGGACTGATTTTAGATTTAGAAAAAACAATGATACCAAATATTTCAGAGTACGTAGAAGAAAAAAGTGGTAATAAGATACTATCTCAAGAATTATTGCTTACAGGAATCTGTAAAGAATGTAGAAAGAAGGAAAAAGTATGAATTTAAAAGGAACGAAAACAGAACAAAATTTAATGGCAGCATTTGCTGGTGAAAGTCAAGCTAGAAACAAATATACTTATTATGCATCAAAAGCTAAAAAAGAAGGATACGAACAAATTGCAGCAATTTTTGAAGAAACTGCTAAAAACGAAAAAGAACATGCTAAAATGTGGTTCAAATTATTACATGAAGATCAAGTTCCATCAACAATTGAAAATTTAGAAGATGCAGCGAATGGAGAAAATTATGAATGGACAGAAATGTATGCAGAATTCGCTAAAATAGCTCGTGAAGAAGGATTGGAAAAAATCGCATTCCTTTTTGAAGGAGTAGCTAAAATTGAAAAAGAACATGAAGAAAGATATAAAGCATTACTAGCTAATATCAAAGAAGGAAAAGTGTTTGAAAAAGAAACAAAAACAATGTGGGTATGTCGTAACTGCGGGCACGTTCACTTTGGAGAAAAAGCTCCAGAGGTTTGTCCAATTTGTGCTCATCCACAAGCATATTTTGAATTAAGAGCTACAAACTATTAATAAAGAGCATCAAAAGATGCTTTTTTTACACTTCAAATGTAAAACATGTTAAAAAATATTTTTTTTCACTTTTATTAATGATATAATAATGATAAGAAAGATAAAGCACATAGAGGTGATTTTATGAGTCAAATAATAGACGGAAAAGAAATAAGTAAGCAAATTAAAGAAGAACTTGCTTCTAAAGTAAAAACATGTATGATTAAGCCAAGTTTAGCAGTAATACAAATTGGGGAAGATCCAGCTAGTAATGCTTATATCAAAGGAAAAGCAAAAGCAGCAAATGAAATAGGAATGAACTTTAGACTATTTCAATATGCTTTTGATACAAGTGAAAGAGAAATTGTAAATAAAATTGTAGAACTGAATAATGATGAATATATTGATGGAATTATTGTTCAATTACCACTTCCAAGTGGAATGAGTACAAAAAAAATTATTAATGCAATTGATGTATCAAAAGACGTGGATGGATTAACAGATAAAAGTATAGCTAGGTTTTATAATAACAGAAAATGCTTTGTTCCATGTACACCACAAGCAGTTATGGAATTATTAAAACGAAAAGAAATTGAAGTAGCAGGAAAACATGTAGTTGTAGTAGGAAGAAGCAATTTAGTAGGAAAACCATTGGTACAACTTTTTTTAAAAAAAGATGCAACAGTTACAGTTTGTCATTCTAAAACAGAAAATTTAAAAGAGCTTACAAAATTAGCTGATGTTTTGATTGTGGCTGTTGGGAAAAAACATTTGATTACTGCTGATATGGTAAAAGAAGGAGTAATCATTATCGATGTAGGAATTACAAGAGAAGATGGGAAACTATATGGAGATGTTGACTTTGATAAGGTGGAAAAAAAGGCATCTTATATTACACCTGTACCAGGTGGAGTTGGCCCAATGACAGTTACTATGTTATTAAGAAATGTAATAGAATGTTATAATAATAAGAACACCAGTAAATAATAATACTGGTGATTTTTTATGAAAACAATTTTAATAACAGGTGCAAGAAGCGGAATTATGCATCAAGTAATAGAACAATTACTAAATAAAGACTATCATATTTATGCATCTGTTCATACAGAAAAAGAGTTAGAGCGGATTCAAAAAAAGTACCAGGAGGAATTACATGTAACTTGTTTAAAACTAGACATTAAAAATAAAAATGATTACAAACAATTGGATTTATTAGATATTGATATTTATATAGCAAATGCAGCAAATGGAATGGGTGGAAGTATTATGAACATGGATATAAATAGAGTTAGAGAAAACTATGAAACAAATGTGTTCGCAAATTTAGAACTTCTACAATATATTTTAAAAAAAATGATAGAAAGGAAAAAAGGGAAGATCATTTTGATGGCATCTCTAGCTGGAATTTTACCAGTACCTTTCTTAGGAAGCTATTGTTCCACAAAAGCAAGTCTTATTAAATGGGCAGAATGTTTGAAACTAGAACTTTTAGAAACAAAACTTCCCATTACTGTTACTTTAATAGAACCTGGACTATACAGGACTGGTTTTAATCGAATTATGTTAGAAAACAAATATCCTGAAGTGGAAATGGAAAGTTATTTTAATAAGATTATAGAATTGCTTCATATGCAAGATCAAATGTTATTGAGGTTTTCTAGAAAGAATTTAACATCAATTAGTAATAAAATATGTGAAGCAATTGACAGCAAAAAAACAAAATTTATTTATCGAGCTCCATTCATAGAAGTTGTAACAGCAAAATTATTTCAGTTGTTTTTCGAGTAGCTTCATGTTATACTTAGAAAGGTGATATTAAATGCTAGAGTTTAAAGATAATGAGACAATAGAGGTTATTGATACACAAGCCTGGATAGAATCTAATAATGAAAAAATAGAAATTCAGTTAATTGTTACAAATATGCGCTTTTTAGCAGTTAAGGAGACTCCAAAAGGAAAATTTGTAATCTGTGATTTCAATTTGGAAGAAATGGAAAGAATAGATCATCAAACACAAAATACAACTTGCTGGTTAGTTGAAAATCGATTTGTAAAATTTGATAGTGATCCGATTGGAGAATATTTACTAAAATATATTTCAAACAAATAAAATTAAAAAAGGAATAATAAAGTATTGTCAAACAAAAATAAATATGATATCATTATATTGTTCCAAATGGCGATGTAGCTCAGTTGGCTAGAGCAACTGGTTCATACCCAGTAGGTCGAGAGTTCGAATCTCCCCGTCGCTACCATAAGATTATAAACTAGATAAGTTAACATCTAGTTTTTTTGTTAAAAAAGCATTATAATTTCTTATATGTTATGAAAGAATTGTGAAGTTTCTCTAAATCCTTTGACTTTTAAAGGAGAAACTATTATAATTTTTATGGAGTGAGATTATGAAGCAGAAAATATTAGTTTTAATAATTGCAATGGTAGCATTATTTCCATGGCAAGTAAAAGCAGAAGAAAATTTATATCATTCTAAAAATTTGGAAGAGATATTAACAGAAGAAGGAATTGAGCATGATTTGACTGGCTACACAGAAACAGAAGATCAAGCTATTATATATTTATTTAGAGGGAATGGATGCGGATATTGTCGTAATTTTTTAACTTTTCTCAATAGCATTGTTCCAGAATATGGAAAATATTTTAAAGTCGTTTCTTATGAAGTATGGCAAGATGCTAGCAATACTCCTTTATTAAATGGTTTTTCAAAATCACTAAAAGTAGAAGTAGAAGGAGTTCCTTTTATTATTATTGGTAATCAATACTTTCCAGGATATGCTAATGTATATGATGATAGAATAAAAGAAGCAATTTTAAAAGAGTACGAAAATAAAAATGAGAATAACATGATCGAGGAAGCGATGAAAAATGCTGGAAGTGAAGGTTATATAGATCCAAATAAAGAAAATAATAACGGAGAAATATATAATACTTCTACTGAAGCAAACCAAACAGAAACATCAATTGTTTTGTGGAATTTGGTATTTATCATAATTGGAACTGGCATTATTTTAATTGTAAATTATATGCAAAATAAAAAATTGGAAGAAAAGTTGGATGATATAATGTTTCAACTAAAAAAACAAAAGAAAGCCAAAAAGGAAGACTAAAATTCTTTCTTTTTCTATAGAAAAATATGATTCTAAATGTGAGTGGAAGAACAGATATTGTAGCATTTTATACAAATTGGTTTATAAAACGTTATCAAGAAGGATTTATAGATGTTAGAAATCCATTTTCAAAAAAAATAGTAAGCAGGATTTATTTTGAAGATGTTGATGCTATTCTTTTTTGTACCAAAAACCCAATTCCAATTATAAAATATTTGCCAATCATTCAAAAGCCTATTTTGTTTCATGTGACTTTAACGCCTTATAAAAAAGACATTGAACCTAATGTTCCACCAAAAGGAGTCATTATTGAAGCCATTAAAAAAGTTTCTAATATTGTAGGAATTGACCATATTATGCTTCGTTATGATCCTATATTTTTAAGTGATATATATAACCTAGAATACCATAAAAAAGCATTTGATAATATGTGTAGTTTATTAGAAGGATATGTAAAAATAATTATTGTTTCATTTATTGATGATTACAAAAACGTTAGAAAAAACAAAAACATACTAAAGATAAAACCATTTACAGAAAATGACTTTAAAGAAATTGGGAATTCTTTTAGTAAGAGTGCTAAAAAATATGGTATGACTGTTCAAACATGTTTTGAAAATAATAATTTAACCGAATATGGTTTTGTAAAAGGAGAATGTATCAGTCATGAACTTGCGTTTAAGTTAACTAAAAAAACATATAAAAAGTGGAAAGCTAGAAAAAATGGAAATTGTGAGTGTGTAGAAATGGTTGATATTGGAGCATACAATTCTTGTAGACATTTTTGTAAATACTGTTATGCGAATTATGATGAAGTAAAAGTAAATCAGAATTTTTCAAAACATGATTTAAATAGCACAATGCTAATTGGGAACTTAGAAAAAAGTGATATAATAAAGAAGAGAAATGCTTAAAAGATGAAATTTTTATGTTATAATAAATATAAGAAGTAAGGATGTGGAATGATGGAAAGAATTGATAAGATTAATTATTACTTAGATATGGCAGAGGTTGCTTTGGAAAGAGGAACTTGTCTTAGAAGAAATTATGGTGCAGTTATTATTAAGAATGATGAAGTCGTGTCAACTGGTTATGTAGGAGCTCCTAGAGGCAGAAAGAATTGTTGTGAAATGCAAGTTTGTGTAAGAGAAAAATTAGAAGTTCCAAGAGGAGAGCGTTATGAATTATGTCGTAGTGTTCATGCTGAACAAAATGCAATCATAAGTGCAGAACGTAGTAAAATGATAGGAGCCACATTATTTTTATGTGGAAAAGATTATAAAGATGGTAGTTATGTAGAAAATTCTAATCCATGTGCATTATGTAAAAGAATGATTATTAATGCAGGAATAAAAGATATTTATATTAGAGATTCCAAAGATAAATATAGACATATTTTAGTAAGTGAATATATAGAAAATGATGAATCGTTAGAAGGCGTAAAAGGGTATTAAGCTTTAGAGAAAAGCTTTTTTTCTTGAAAAAATAATTTTTTTCAGTATAATAAAAAGTGGTAAAAAAGGGGAGATAATCGTGATTAAAAAGTTTTACTTGCAATGTAGTGAATTTCCAAAATTTTATCGATTTGAAGGAACAAACTCCTATAATCATTTCGATTTTTCTAATAGAAAATTTTTGAGAGGAGCGAATAGTTATGCTTACTTTTCAAAATCATTTAAACATCATCGTTTTTATACAGCAAAAAGACTTCGACAATTAATTAATCAAGGGCTTTTAAACGGAACTAAATTAAGTTTAAAAAAAACTGTCATAACACGCCCAGAACAATTTAGTGAAATTCTTCGGATAATAAAGACAACTCCTCTTGATGAGCCACAAGTTAGTATTGAATTTACTGTTTCGCCTTTGTTTACAAAATTGATGAAAAATAATGCAGTTCGTCATACAGAAAAGAAAGAGGGAGAAGCTTACATTGAAAAAGTAGATTTAAAACAATCTGGAGGAGGCTATGGTTTCTGTGATGAATGGTTAGAGCTATTTGACTTTTTTACATATTTTTATGCTCACCAAAGAATAACAAGAACAGATTTAGTTAATTTCTTATATGCATATAGGAGTAATGTCGTTCATCATTTTTTTCAAAATTCACCAGTTCCCTTTTTGGCGTATCCAGAACGCCGAATTGTAGAAGTAAGTCAACATATAGCATCTTCTTTTGATAAATACGAATTGATGGATATTTTAGAACGTATATTATTAAAAAAATTATATTTTCCAAATTCTTTTTTAGCAGAGCAACAAGAAAGTGGAATCAAACAAGTTGTAGCAGAATATTTAATGGAAAAAGAAGCGATGGCAGACATTCAAGAATACTCAAAAAAATTTTAGGCAACTTCTGGTTGCACCAAAAATGATAAGTGCAATTAATAGTTGGTAGTAAATAAGGATGTTCTATTTTATAATAAATTGAGAAAAGGAGGTGTAGTGTTTGAACTTTGGAGAAAACCTACAAAACATTAGAAAACGTGAAAATTTATCACAAGAAGAATTAGCAGATAAATTGAATGTTTCAAGACAATCTGTGTCAAAATGGGAAAGTGGAATCAGTTATCCTGAAATTGAAAAAATAATTATGATTTGTGAGATTTTCCAATGTAGTATGGATGAATTAGTAAAAGGAGAAATAAAAACATCAGTATTAGAAGGAAAGCGAGAATATGATAGCTTTTTAACCAAATTTTCAAAAGGAATGGCATTTGGTGTATTTTTAATATTATTTGGAGTTACATTATTGTTAATGATTATGTCTTGTGCACCAAATAAAGAAGCATTAGAGCAATATATCATGATAGGAGCTATTGTATTATTGATCTTTGTTGTAATTGCTGTTCCTATTTTTATTATATTAGGGATGAGAATGAATGAAATCCAAAAAAAGTATAAAGATTTTTCTAATTTTTATTCTGAAAAAGAAAAGGAAATTTATAATCATAAATTTTCCATACTGATAGCAACTACAGTTAGTATTATATTAATTGGTGTGATTGTATTATTATCTTTATATGGTTTTCAGATTTGTGATGAAGAAAGTCTATTTCCAGTTGCTTTATTTATGATATTTATTACTTTCTCAGTGCCATTCATTGTAAATGCAGGAATTCAAAAGTCAAAATATGAAATGACATCATATAAAGAATGTCATAAAGTAGAAAAAAATGATGAAATCATAGGGAAGATTAGCGCAGTTATTATGATCAGCGCAACGATTTTATATTTTATTTTAGGATTTGTCTTTCATTTGTGGAAACTAAATTGGCTGGTTTTTCCAGTAGGTGGAATGCTATGTGGAATAGTTTCAGTTATATTTAGTAAAGAAGTTTGAAAGGGTGTAGCTTTACATTCTTTTCTTTTCGCTATAAAATAGTATTATGGTGGTAATATGAATTTATTTAATTTATGGGAAACATGGGTGATTATTTACCTGATATCAGCAGTATTATTTGCTCAAGTTTTTAAATCGGCTAATAGAAATATGAAGAGTGCAGGAGCCCTCACAATTTTACTAGAATTTTTTACTGCTCTTTTGGCAATTTTATTTCTGCCATTTTTCAAATTTACATTACCAAATGATATCCACATTTATATAGTGTTACTGGTTGTGACCTTCATATATGCTATCACAGATAGACTTAATATAGAAGCAAGATATGGATTAGAGCCTTCCACCTTTAGCGTTTTAAAACAATTATCTACTGTTTTTATGATCTTTTTTGGAATTCTTTTTTTAAAAGAAAAACTAATTTTTACTAGAATTCTGGGAGCTATTATTATCATATCAGCAAATTTAATATTGGCCTTTGAAAATGGTAAAATAAGAATGAATAAATATTTTGTTATGTCATTAATTTCCAACTTTTTATTTGCAATTGCAATGCTTATTAATGTGAATATTTCAGATCATTTTAATCTTGCATTTTATACCATTATTACTGTATCAGTTCCAGCAATTTTAATTAAAACATTTGGAAGATATAAAATGAAAGACTTGAAACAAGAGTTCCATACATATAATAAAAAGGAATTTTTAATAGCTGCTTTTTCTTGGGGTTTGATGTTAATATCTTCAGTGAAAGCTTATCAACTGGGCGATATTGCTATAGTTGCCCCTATCTTTACGTTAACTTCAATTATTAATGCAATAATAGAATTTTTCGTTTTTCAAAATAAAAATAGAATTGTTCAAAAAATAATCGCAGCAGTTTTATTGACTCTTGGAGTAATTTTAGTAAAAGTATAAAGAGGGAAATCATATGAAATTTTTAAATAAAATTGTACAATTTATGTATGGGAGATATGGTACTGATGAACTAAATCATTTTTTATTAGCTTTTTATGTATGCAGTTTTATTATCAATTTATTTCTATGTATTAAGGAAAGAGGAAGCTATGATTGAACAAGAATTATTAAAACAATATGAAATAGAATATCAAAAATTATTAGAATTTGGATTTAAGAAAGAAAAAGATTCATATATATTCAAAAAAGAATTAAATTCAGATTTATATGTTATCTTTCTTATACAATGTAAAACTTTGAAAATTGATGTATATGAGAAATTAACTAACGAAAAATATCTTCCCTTTTATATAAAAGAAGGAGAAGGATCCTATAGCAAAGAATTAAAAGAAAAAATCGAAACAATAAAAAAAGAATGTATGAAAACGTGCTTTCAAAGTATTAATATAAAAGAACAAATCTTGTCTTATGTAAGAAAAAAATATCAAACAGAACCAGAATATCCTTGGATAAAATTTCCTGATTATTTTACTTTAAAAACGTCAAAAAGTCAGAAATGGTATGGGTTAGTTATGAATATTTCAATAGAACGATTAGGCGTCAAAAGAGATTATATGGTAGATGCCATGAACTTAAAGAATATACCAGATAAAATTCAAAGTCTGATTGATTATAAAACAGTATTTCCTGCTCATCATATGAATAAAAAATATTGGATTACAATTCTTTTAAATAAAGAAACAGATATGGAATTGTTAAAACAGCTCATTGATGAGAGTTACCAACTTGTAGAAAAATAGAAAAATGTTTGACATTCCCCTTAGGGGATAGCTTATCATATTTATCATATCTTTTAGAAAGGAGGAGCATATGCTTATCAATGAAGTAGAACACATGGTCGGATTATCCAAAAAAAGCATTCGTTACTATGAAGAAAATGGCTTATTAACACCAATGCGAAATCAAGAAAATGATTATCGTGTTTATACAGAAAAGGAGATTCAAAAGTTAAAAATTATTAAATTTTTAAGAGAATTAAATGTCCCTATTAGAGAATTGAAACAACTTGAAACTGGTGAATTAACTCTACAAGAATGTATGGTAGATAGGATTCGGAAAATTGAAAGTGAAGAAGAAAATTATCAAAAAATAAAGGCTATGTGTACTTCAATTAGCACTTCAAATGATACTTACGAAACAATTGAAATTGAGGAATATTTTAAAACAATGAATATTTTAAATAAGGAAGGATTTACAATGAGAGATACAAAAACAAGCAAAACCAAAAAAATTGCGGGTGCAATCATATCTAGTTTTTTATTTGGAAGCTTTTTTCTTTTTTTAATAGGAATAATTACCTATTTTCAATGCACTGAGCCTAAAAATATTCCATGGCTTATTTATGTATTTATTATATTAATTTTAGGAGTTCCATTACTTGGTATTATTGTAAATTTGATTAGCAGAATAAAGGAGATTAATGGAGGTGAAGAAGATGAAGCTAGTAAATATTGATTATATTCCAGGAGAAGAGATAATAGAAGCGTTGGGAATTGTAAAAGGACAAATTGTTCAATCTAAAAATATAGGAAGAGATTTTATGGCAGGAATGAAAACGATTGTAGGAGGAGAAATTGCTGGATATACAGAAATGATAGCGACAGCCAGACAGATGGCTACAAAAAGAATGGTAGATGATGCGAAAAACTTAGGGGCTGATGCAATCATTAATATTCGTTATGGTTCATCAGCTGTTATGAATGGAGCGGCAGAAATCATTGCATATGGAACTGCTGTAAAACTAAAGAAAAGAGATTAAAGTCTCTTTTTCTATTATGAAAAGTGTGATAAAATAAAGTTAGAAAAGAGGATAGTATGGAAAATAGAAAAAAGGTTGTAGGAACATTATTTTTTAGAGATGGTAAATTATTGATTGATAAGCCACGAAAAAGACCAACTTATCAAATGATAGGCGGAAGCGTAGAGGAAAGTGAAAGTGAGTATGATGCTGCAATTAGAGAGTGTCGAGAAGAATTAGGCGCAAAAGCGATCTTTGACCCTAAAAAGATTGTTCCATTTATGGATTTTGATGAAATAGCAACAAGTGATCAAAAAACACTTTTACATATGTATATTTTTATGTATGAAGGAGAGTTAGAAGGAGACTTAACAACATCTGAAGAAATAGAAGATTTTATGTGGTTTGGAGCTGAAGACGATTTTTCAATTCTTTCTAATACATTAAAAAATGAAATCGTTCCAACTTGCATTAAAGAAGGGTATATGAGATTACCAAAACAAAAATAGAATGGAGGGATAATAATGGCAAATATAAGTCAGAATGATTATTACTATTATTTACATAAAACAAATGTCAGCAGTCCAGAAAAGATTGAAAGTATATTTAATGAAGGATTAAAAAGTAATTATGATTATAGCATTCATTCTACATTGATGCCAATTGATGAAGAAGCTTTGAAAAATATAGGATTAGAACAGATCGTTATAAATTATTTAGGGAATAGTGAAGATTATAACTGCGTATTTGTTGTTAAAATTCCAAAAAGATATATGTCTTGTGTTATGCATAGAGATGGAAATGTAGATCCAACAATGCCTTTATGGCGTTCATTAGAAGGATATGACCCAATGTTTTCAACTTTATTTACTCCTAAATTAATACAAGGGGTATATTGCAGGGATATTAATAAATCATTTACAAACCCTAATTTTAATCCAGTATTTGACCCAAGTGGTTCACAAGTTTCAGATGAACAACTTAGTGCACTTGCATCTTTCAATTTATACCATTTAGTAGCTTCGTTAAAAGAGAGAAGAAAGATACCATTTCATATTTTATATAGTGATGATAGAAACTCTAATAGATGGAAACCAATAATTGATTATTATTCAAAATTATATGGTGTTATTCCAACTCCAATGATTACTTATCAAATGCCAGAGGAAGATAAAGAATTGTTTAGAAGAAAACATTTATAAAGAACTATACATGTCTTTTATATTGTTCTTTGTAAGTATAATTCAATTCATAATGAAAGTAGAGACATTCTAAATTCCTGATGTTGATAATTCATTCTTGATCTTATATTAAACTAACAATTGTTCTAGAACATTTTTCATTCTATAGAATAAATTTTTGTTAATATACATATATTTCTAGTAAATTCAATGACCATTAAATACGTTTTTAAAAATATGCAAAATAGGAAAACAATTCTTTTGTTTCAATATAGATTATGGTATAATTGATATTACTAGCATTTGCCGCAATAGTATAATGGTATTACGAGGCCATGGTAAGGCTTTAACGTAGGTCCGATTCCTACTTGCGGCACCAGATTAGTTTGTTATTTAAAATTTTTATTTATCAAAAAGATGATTTTATTCTACTGATTATCAGTAGATTTTTTTTGATCATTTAAATAAATTTGTAGTATAATAAAATTACAAAGGAGTGAATACAATGCTTAAAGTAAAAGATTTAAAAAAGAAATTTATTAAATATAATTCAAAAAAACAAAAAGAAGAATTTTATGCAGATAATGGGATTTCATTTGAAGCCAAAGAAGGAGAAATCATAGGAATATTAGGACCAAATGGGGCAGGAAAGACCACATTGCTTCGGATGATTGGTGGAATTTTAGAACCAACTTCTGGAACGATTGAAATTGATGGGTTAAATTATATTGAAAATGAAATCGAAATAAAAAAGAATATTGCCTATTTATCGGGAAATACCAAAATTTATAATACTTTATCAACTTATGAACTTTTAAAAATGTGTGCTGAAATATATGAAGTTGAAAAGGAAGAAATTGATAACAGAATCAAAAATATTTCAAAGACGTTAAACATGGAAGCCTTTCTTTACAATAGGATTGCAAATCTTTCAACTGGTCAAACACAAAGAGTCAATATTGCGCGTTGCTTAGTTCATAACCCAAAATATTATATTTTAGATGAAGCAACAAGTGGTTTAGATATTATTTCTAGCCAAGTGATTTTAGACTTTATGAAAGAAGAGAAGAAGAAAGGGAAGACAATCCTTTATTCTACACATTATATGGAAGAAGCTGAAAATATATGTGATTATGTTGTTATGATTAATAAAGGCGTTATTATCAAAGAAGGAACACCAGAAGAAATTAAAAAAGGAACAAAGACAACAAACTTAAGAGATGCATTTTTCTCTTTGATAGGAGGCAAAAATAATGAAGAATAATTTATGGAATATGCTAAAAAAAGAAACTAGAGAAATGTTTCGTGATAAAAAATCATTATCAATGATGCTAATAATCCCAATTATGATTCCATTATTGGTAATTGGAATGTCAGCATTATTTGAGTCCCAAATTAATAAATCAGTAGAAGAATATAATAAAATTGGTTTTTCTTATGAATTATCAGAAGTAGAAAAAGAGATAGCAAAGGAATTACAAATTGATGTCGTAATGAAAGATAAAGAAGAATTAGAGCAAGCTTATAATGAAAAAAGCATTGATCTATATATTACAAAGGAAGGCAATAAGTATGTTGTACATGGAGATGATAATGAGACAACAAGCTATGCTACCTCATTAACGGATCGTTTTTTTGCATCTTATAAGGAATATTTACAAGAAGAATATCTAAAAGAACATAATATGAAGGCAGAAGATGTCATTTCTATTATTACAGTAGAAAAAGACATCAAAGAAGTAGAAAATTTTTATGCTAACTACATTATTAATTATGCATTTTTATTTATTATTATGGCAATTACAGTATCTGCCACTTATCCAGCAACAGATGCTACAGCAGGAGAAAAAGAAAGAGGAACATTGGAAACATTACTCACTTTTCCAATTAGAAGTAAAGATATTATTATTGGCAAATTTTTAAGTGTTAGCTTATCCTCAATTATTACTGGAGCAATCAGTTTATTGTTGACTATTATCTCTTTAATGATTGCTGGAAATATGTTTAAAATATATGATGGAATCAACTTGATGTTACCAATAGAAAGTATTGTGTTTGCGACCTTAGTAATTATTGCTTATTCTTTTTTAATTAGTGGATTATGTATTGCAATTGCAAGTCGTTCTAAATCATTTAAAGAAGCACAAAGTGCTTTAACTCCACTTACTTTTATTTCCTTTTTTCCAGGAATGATAGCATTTATGATTAAAATTGAATCTTCTACTTTATTATCGCTTGTTCCTTTTTTGAACTTCACCCTTTTATTTACCGATATAACAGCAGGAACAATAAATTACTTACATATTTTATTAATGCTTATATCAACGATTGCAATTATAACGATTGTTCTTGGAATTATAATCAAACAATATAAATCTGAGCAAGTTCTTTTTTCAAATTAAAAGACTTGCTCTTTTTTTGATAAAATTCGCGAAAATTTTTGTTTCTTTTTTTTGTATTAACTGCTATACTTAAAATAGAAGGTGAGAGAGTGAAAAAAAAGATAATTTTATTCATCTTGAGTTTACTAGTATTGGGAGTTAGTATTCCACTTTTATATCAAACATTTACAAAGAAGGAAAAGAAGCAAGAAGAACAAAAGAGTCAGTCAATCGTAGAAGAGGAAAAACCAGTTCCCAAACTACAAATTGTAGATGAAGATTCTAAATCGAGGCCATATGCTGTTATGATTAATAATAATCAAGCAGCTTGGAAAAATCACGCTGGTTTAAAAGACGCTTATTTGGTTTATGAAATTATAACAGAAGGTGGTATTACTAGAATGATGGCTTTATTTAAAGACCAAAATACAGAACGTATTGGATCTGTTCGAAGTTCTAGACATTATTTTTTAGATTATGCCTTAGAAAATGACGCTATTTATGTACATTTTGGTTGGAGTCCAAAAGCACAATCTGATATTCCAAGCTTGGGAATCAATAACATTAATGGAATTTATGATAATAGTTTTTGGAGAGACCAGACATTAGGGGTAGCTTATGAACATACTGCTTTTACAAGTATAGAACTGGTAAATCAGTTGGCTTTAAAAAGAAACTATATAAGAGAAACAGATAAAGATTTATTATTGAATTATAATATTGAAGAATTGAATATCAATGATAAAGAAGGCGCTTTGATAGCAAATACGATTACAATTCCTTACTCAAAATCTTATACCGTTAGTTATCAATATAATATAGAAACCAAACGTTATATGCGATATATGAATGATTGGGCTCATACTGATGGTGTAACTGGAGAACATTATTCTACAAAAAACATTATTATTCAAAATGTTGAGAACTATTCTATGGATTCTTATGGAAGACAAGATTTAAAAAATATTGGTAATGGCAACGGTTATTTTATTACGAATGGCTACGCAGTACCAATCTCTTGGTCAAAAGAAAGTAGAAGTGGTCAAACAAAATATTCTTATTTAGATGGAACAGAAATAATAGTAAATGATGGAAATACCTTTATCCAGATAGAACCAGTCAATATGACACCTACCTTTTTAGAATAGTGAAAACTATTCTTTTTGACATTTTATTTGAAAAGTTATGGAAAGAGCATACTATTTTTTTAAAATTTGTGATATACTATAATAGTTCGAGGTGAAATTCATGACGATGGAACTTGATAGAGAATATAATAATATTGTATATCATATCTTAATAAATGAAGAGTTTAATAAAATAAAGTTAATAGAACACCATGGAGTGACAAGATTTGAGCATTCTTTGAAAGTATCTTATTATTCATATAAAATTGCAAAATTTTTGCACTTAGATTACAAAGATGTAGCACGTGGAGGCTTACTACATGATTTTTTTCTAAGCGATGAAGATAGAACATCCAAAGAACGTTTTTTATCTACTTTTGTGCATCCTAAAAAAGCAGTTGAAAAATCATTAGAAAATTTTGATTTAAGTGACAAGGAAATTGACATGATTCGGGCTCATATGTTCCCAATTAATATAGCCATTCCAAAATATGCTGAAAGCTGGGTAGTGAGTTTTGTTGATAAAGGAGTAGCAATGATAGAATTTGAAAAGAAATTTCAAGTACGTTTGGCATATCTTTTTAACGTTTATTTTTTATTGTTATTGAATCATATAAGATAGAAATCTATCTTTTTTTTCATTTTAAAACGTGCTATAATATAAATATGTCTCCGTAGCTCAGCTGGATAGAGCGACCCCCTCCTAAGGGGTAGGCCGAAGGTTCAAATCCTTTCGGGGACACCATTTATGATTAAAAAGTCTTGTAAATAAAGTTTTGCAAGATTTTTTTTGCCAAAATATTAAAAACTAAAACAAAAAAATAACCAAACAATTACAAAAATGGTGTATAATAGGAATAGAAGATAGCAAAGGATATCTTGGAGTTTAAAGAGAGGATTAGAAAATATGGAAGTAAGTTTTAAAATCGCAACCATAGATGATGTAGAAGCAATTATTACATTATGTAATGAGTGTTTCAATGAAAACACAGATATGGAATATGCTAAAAAAGTATTTTTAGAAACAGAACATGACAAAAATCAAATTTATTTGATAGGAGTGGCAAATGGAGAAGTTATTGCACATAGCAAAATAACAATTATACCTACAATTTATGAAGATATGAATACATATTCAATCTTAAATCATGTTTGTGTAAAACCAGAATACAGAAGACATAACATTGCAAGTAAAATGTTAATAGAATGTGAGCGTCTTTCAAAAGAGAAAGGATGTGTAGCTATGGAGCTTTGGTCAAAAAACTTTAGACAACCTGCACATGCTTGTTATAAAAAATATGGCTTTGTAGTAAATGATGCAGCATTTTTTTCAAAAACAATAGGTTAGGAGTATAGATATGAAGATTAGTAACGTTTATATAGGTGGCTGGTTTCAAAGAACGATGCTACAATTATCAGAAATATATGATTTTTTAAGAGATTGCAAATCTCAATTAGATTTAGACCCAGAGAAATTAATTGAATATAGAAAAAATTTAGCCATTGGAAAAATAGATTATGGTGTTTCAGGAGAAGAATATATTGAATTTACAACTGCTGTCAATATAAAAGTTAAAATTTTTGAAGATGGGCTTATCATTTTAAACAATGAAAAAGTAAGCGAAGATACTTTATTTGCAGACATTGAACATGTAACTGATTATTACGAAAATAAGCTATCACCTGCATTTAGCTATCTGTTTAGTTTAGGAGCTCCTGTTCCAAAAGAATTAGCAAATATTGAAACAGTATATCCTTACTTTGTAGTTTGTGATAATGCGACGAAAGAAGAAATCTCAGATTTATTATCTAGAACAGAAAAACAAAAATATTTTGAATTTGTAAATGATAAATATGATGTAATTAGAGGAGATAAATATTATTTTATCAATAACAAAAAACAATCTTTTGATAACATTGAAAGATATATAGAAGAACAAGTATTTATTAGAGAATTTAAAGGTCAATTGCATCGTTACTTAAATATGCATAGAATTATATGGGAGAAAATTGATGCTGTAAAAGAAAACGTCAATGTAAAAGGTTCAGAAATTATTAAATTTACAACAAAATTAGAGGGATATGCCAAAACAATTAACTTAATTGATGGAAGAATTGATCAAATGAGCACTTATATTGCAACAAGAGAGAAAATTGCTAAAAGTGATGCCGAATTAGCTGAGTTTTTAGCTATTTCAGGATATCGCTATGAAACTTTACGTGATACATTAAATTATATTAAATATTTATGGTCAATGACCAAAAATTATGTAGGGTCAGCCCAAAAACTATTTGAAGGAATAAAACAAGATGTTACAAACAAGTCTGTAGATAGTTTAACAATCGTTACATCGATGAGTGCAGGAGCAGCCATTATAGGATTATTAACTGAAACAGCACCAGAATTTACCATTTTTGGAGTATTGTATTTCTTTATCCTAGCAATATTAGGATGGTTCTCTACTAAAATATTGGGGGCTATTTCGAAAAAAAGAAAATATGAAGTTTCAGATATTGAATATGATAAAAATATCAAATAAGAGCTTTTGCTCTTTTTCTTTTAAACTTAAATTATGAACATTTTAATTTTATTTTTCACTTCTTTCTTGAATTTGCATTAAAAAATGTGTATGATAAATATGGCAGGGGGGAATTTAATATGATTACAAAAGAAAATTTAGATAAAGTAGAAAGACATGCAAATGCAGGATATTTATTGACAGTAAAAACGCTAAAAGACTTTGGCTTTCATATTGGTGAAATAGCATATTTAATAGAAACAGGAAGGTTAATTGATAGAAAAGATGGAAGCTACTGTTATTTTACACAAGAGAAAGAAGATTTTTGTGATTTTGAAAAGATTCCTTCTAAGGATCAAGTAATAGAACCATTACTATCCATATTATTAGAAGAAAAAAGGCGAATTGATATTGATACAGGAGATCCAGATTGGAAGCTTTTAGAAGAAAAAAGCAAAATACTAGAAGCTAGAAAAGGAATCATTGTTTTAAAAGCAATGTCAGAAGAAAGACAACGCAAAATATGTCAATTTGCACAAGCAATTCCTTGTATCATTGCTTCTTCAATTGATCAAGGCTCAGAAAAGAAAAGCGTTATTTTAAAATTTCATATAAATGAACTGATAGACACTAATAGACTTATGAAAGCAGGAGATAGCGCCTATCACAAAAAAGCATTTCGAAAATGTATAAAATATTACTTGGAAGCGTTTTCTCATTTTAGAAAACCTTCTCCTTATTTGTATGGAAGATTAGGACTTTCTTATATGAAAATAGGACAAACCAGAAAAGCAGCCGAATTTTTAACTGTTGCTGATTCACTATATAAAATAGCAGGAAAACATTGCCGATTTTCAGATTTAATTGAAGACTTGAAAAGAAAAAACAAAAAGACTGGTGATAGAAAATTTCATGTTCCATTTGAGGAATCAGACTTTCAAAATAATATGAATGAATATTATGGTTTAGAAGCGATAGAAGAAATGGCAGCCTTTGTATCAAGCGGAAAAACAATAGAAGAAGTACAGGAAAAATTTTCCTTAACAGAAGAACAAACTACTTTATTAATGCTTGTATTTGCTAGAGTTTGTTATACAAATGGAGACTTTATTTTAGGAGATCAATATTTAAGAAAAGTAGAAAAAAGAAAGAATAAAACAAAACAAATCAAACAGTTATTAGAGGAAATTAGAAGAAAGAAGAAGTTCTATAAAAATCAAGTTTCTGAGGACGCAAAATCTTTTATATTAACAAGATAGTTATGATATTTGTCATAACTTTTTCTTTTGGTTTTATTTTCCTATGGATTTTGATATAATAGAATAGAGGTAAGAATATGAAAAAGAATGATGCAATGTTATATCGTTTCGCCAGACCAATAATTACTGGACTATTTAAAACTTTTTTTACGCCAAAAATAGTAGGAAAAGAAAACATTCCAATTTCTGGGAGAATTATTTTAGCAGGAAATCATACAAGTAACTTTGATTGTTTGCTTTTAATCAGTTCTACAAAAAGATCTATTCATTTCTTAGCAAAAAAAGAATTATGGACTGGCCCTAAAAAAATTATTTTTGGAAATATGGGATTGATTCCTGTTGATCGAAGTAAAAAAGATCATAAGTCTTTAGAGGCAGCAGAGAATTATTTAAAAAGTGAGTGCTTAATTGGAATTTTCCCAGAAGGTACCACGGAAAAACAAAAAGGAAAAATTCTTCCATTTAAAATGGGAGCTATAAAAATGGCTGTAGATACGAATACCAAAATAGTTCCATTTGCGATTTCAGGGAATTACTCTTTGTTTTCAAGAAATTTAAAGATTATATTTGGTGATCCAATATCTATTAAGAATAATGACCTAGAAAAAGAAAAAGAAAGCTTAGAAAAAACGATTCAAAAATTAATGAGAGGTGATTTATAGTGTCTATATTTGATATCTTTAGACGAAAAAAAGAAATACCAGCTCCTTGGAGTAAATATTATAAAGAAGAAGACTTAAACATTAAAATTCCAAATATTAGTATGTATGAACAAGTAAAAAGAAGTGGCGCCAAATATCCAAACTATACAGCTTATGAGTATTTCGGAAGAAAAACGAACTATAAAACATTTTTAAAGGAAATTGATGCAGCGGCAGCAGCTTTCAAAGTCATGGGGATAAAAAAAGGAGATATCATAACATTATGTATGCCAAATGTTCCAGAAGTTTTAATTTCCTTATACGGACTTAATAAATTGGGAGCGATTGCCAATATGCTTCATCCTCTTTCGGCGGAAGAAGAAATCAAAGAGAACTTGCTTTCAACAAAAAGTGAATATTTAGTTATGATTGATATGTTTTATCACAAAATAGAAAAAAACATAGAAGAGACAAAAGTAAAAAAAGTTATTTTTGTTTCTGCTAGCGATTCTATGGGCATTTTGATGAAGATTGGCTACAAATTAACACAAGGTAGGAAGTTTTTAAAATATCCAAAAAAAGACCAATTCTTAAATTGGAAACAATTTATGAAATTGTCCAAAAAGTCAATCGAGAGAATAGACATGAAATTTGGAAAGGATACTCCAGCAGTAATTATCCATAGTGGTGGAACAAGTGGCACACCAAAAAATGTTGTTATCCAAAATAGAGCTTTTCTTTTGGCAGCAAAGCAAGAACAAATTTCCTTAAAAAAATTGAGGCCTGGAGATTGCTGTTTAGCAATTATGCCAAATTTTCATGGTTTTGGTCTCAGTGTATTGATGCATACTCCTTTAGCGCTTGGCTGTTATACAATTTTAGTACCCCAATTTAATTCTAAAAAATTTGATATTTTATTTAAAAAAACGAAACCAACTTGTGTTTTAGGAGTACCAACTTTATTTGAAGCTCTTTCTGAAAACAATAATATAAAACATTTGGATTTGTCATTCTTAAAATATGCAGTGAGTGGAGGAGATCTTTTAAATAGCAATTTAGAAAATAAAATTAATGAATATTTCAAAGCACATAACTCTCAGGCTAGAATTACCCAAGGATACGGATTATCTGAAGCTTTAGCTGCTGTATGCTTGGCAGCAGATGACGTTAATAAAAGTGGATCAGTTGGAATTCCACTAGCAGGAAATCATGTGAAAATTATTGATCCAGCAACAAGAGAAACACTTCCTTATAACGAAGTGGGAGAAATTGTAATCCACACGAAAGCACTTATGATGGGGTATTTAAATAATGAGGCAGAAACCAACGAAGCATTACAAGTTCATAAGGATGGGCATGTATGGCTACATACAGGAGACCTAGGATATATGGATGAAGACGGATTTGTTTTTTATAAAGGAAGGCAAAAGAGAATGATTATTTCCAGTGGTTATAACGTATTTCCTTCCCACATAGAAGAAGTGATAGAAGCACATCCAGCTGTTTTACAATGTACAGTAGTTGGAATACCTCATTCATATAAAGGGGAAGTTCCAAAAGCTTTTATTGTATTAAAAGAAGGATTTCATGGACTATTTATCAAATCAGAAATTAAAGAATATTGTAAAAAAAACATGGCTAAATATATGGTTCCAGCTGAATTTGTTTATCGAAAAAAATTGCCAAAAACGAAACTGGGAAAAGTAGATTTTATAAAATTACAAAGTGATATAGGAGTTGATGATGATGAATAAAAAAGTACCATTTTTATATAAATTTGGAAAAATAATTCTGGGACCTATTTTTAAGTGGTATTATCATCCAACCATTATAGGAGCAGAGAACATTCCTTCTACAGGTTCTATTTTAATTGTTGGGAATCACAAACATCTATATGACCAGTGTTTAACGATTATTGCTACTAGAAGAGGAATACACTACATGGCTAAAAAAGAATACTTTGATGATAAAAAAGTAGCTTGGTTTTTTAAAGGAACAGGATGTATTTCAGTCGATAGAAGTAAAAAAGATGAGCACTCAAAAGAATTGGCTTTATCTGTTTTAAAAGATGGAGGAGCTGTAGGCTTATTCCCAGAAGGAACTAGAAACAAAACAGAAGAATTTCTTTTGCCATTTAAATTTGGTGCAGTTAGTATGGCGAGTAAAACCGACTCTTATTTGGTACCATTTGGAATTACAGGAGATTATGTTTTTAGAAGTAAAAATCTGGTAATTCGATACGGAAAGCCGTTTAAAGTTGGAGAAATGACATTAAAAGAAGCCAATCAGTATCTCCATGATGAAGTAGAAGCTTTGATGAAACAAAATTTAAACATGTAAAATTTGAAAAGTTTTCTAGTGAACAGAAGACTTTTTTGGTATAATAATTAAGAATGGAGGATAAACTATGTCATTAAAAGATAAATTGGGGAGTACTTTAAAGCAGGCAACAAATTATTTAGGAAACGTTAACATAAAAGATAAAGTGATTGAAATGAAAGATAAAACAATCGATAAAGTAAAAGGGATTGATAATCCAGATCATTATACTGCACCAGTAGGATTTGAATTGTTTAAAATCCCAGTAGCAATTAGCACTGCAGAAATTACAAGAACATTAGATAAGGTAGAACCATTTCATTTGAAAGAAAAAGATAAGATCATAGATGCTTATGTAAGATTGCTATCATTATTAGGACAAGATGAAACAATTATAAACGCCATAACTGCAACAATGAAAAAAACATACTTGATTGTTTGGACGAGCAAAGATAGACTTTTGATTGTTCACAAAGAACATTATAAAGTGTTGCCAAGAGAGGAAATGAAGTCTTTCAAAGTGATTGGAACAGGAGCTTTTGGATTAATTTTTACTTTAAATCAATATCAGTTTACAGGAAACGAAAAATCAAAGGTATATTGTTTTATTCGGTCTTATTGCCATGAGAATACCAATCCATATATATTTACTCCATATATTTCTATATCAAAAACACTCAATTATTATGAACGCTTTAAATATGGAAAGCTTGCTAAAGAAAATGATGCAATCAATGAAAATAAAGAACTAAGCATATTGTTTGAACCAACTGAATTTCCACTGGTAAGCATCTATGGAACATTTGTTGATAAAAAATATGTGATAGCACTTTCAACAAATAGAAAAATATATTTGATTGATCAAAATGAATATACAGTGGTCCCAATGAACCATATTAAGAAGATTGAACTTATGAATAAAGGTATGTTTAGCTATGAATTCTATATGGACAATTATTACTTTACTGGAAGTGGTCCAGAAGCAAGTGTTATCAAATTTATTGAATATATAAATAACCCAGATTGTTACGAAAATGCTAGAAATGAGTTTTTAAAAGCCAATCAAGTTTTGGTAACTTTCCCATTTGCTAACGCTATATCTTATCAGACTCCAGGAGGAGAAGGACTTGTTGTTAGTGCCTCTGGAAACAGCTTTTTAGTAAGCCATGGAATGAACCAAATGGAAATGTATTCTAAAAATGATTTTGACCGCTATGAGCTATTAATGGAATTAGGCATTAATAAAGATGATATGTGGAATGTAGAAAATGCGAAACTAGAGGAAAAAAAGACAATAACAAAAGAAGAAGCCATCTATAACTATGATAAAGTAAGAGTGCGAATCTTTATAAAACATAAATTAGAACATGTAGTAGAAATACCTTTTATTTTAATGAAAAAAGTTGTTTACCATGAAATTGAAGAAACGACAGAAGCAGGAACAGTAGTTACTCAAGAATTTTTAGATAAATTAGATCGTTTTAAATATTAGAAAGAGGCAAAGAATGACAGTTATATTATTATCACCAGATGGAAAAAAATTTGAGTTAGAGTGGGAAGACTTATTGGAATGTAGTAAACAAATATGTGAGCAATGGATTTCAGAATCGGAAGAGAATAAAAGAATTTTTGATTCTTATGCATCACAATATACATTGTTTACTCCTTATTATGATTTCCTATTACACCGACTTCGATATATACAAGTAGGATTTCCTTTTTTTGAAAACGCATGTGCAATTCCAAGCTTACATTTTAAGAAAATAATATCTTTGGATGGAGAGGACCCATTAAACTATGATTATTTGAAAAATAGAAAGAATCAATTTTGTTTAGATATTTATACAGGTTCAGATAAGCAATTAGACTATCAAAAGCCATACAGTGAATATAAAGAAGGATTTTTACTTCCAGATGGTTCTTTAATTTCTATAGACCAATTAGGAAATCATAAAAATATTGCCTATGCATATTTGCTTCAAAAAATGATTGAGGATCCTTCTTTGTTGACTGATTATTTGAATTATAAGGACAAAATAGGAGATATCAGAGAATACTTTTTTTATAGATTGGGCTGTGCTCAAACTTTTGGTTTAGAATGTAGAGTTGCAATTTATGATGTTGCTTTATTAACGTCAATTCAAAGAAAATTATTGAATTCTATGGATTTAGATAGTGATTTGCAAAACTCTATTTTAGAAGAATTTCAAAATCCATTTACATCGGAGATAAGGAAGTGATATGCATGAAAATTAATGGTTATAATGTTAATATTGATTCCTTAATGGAGGATTTAAATATTGATCATGATTTTTATATAAAACGGAAAAACGGATTAATGTTAAAAGATTCACAAATAAAAATATTAGAGCGTTACCACATTTTTTATCAAAATTACAATAGTCTTTCTTCTTTATTATTTGAAATAGAAGAAGTTTTAAATGAAATGCCAGAAGCAGAAGAACTTGAAAAAGTATCGGAAGAATTATCAGAGCTTCATTATTATAACGAAACAAATAAATAGGAGTATTATGGAATTATTAGAAAAAATAGAAATTTTATTATCATATTATAAGAAGGGAATATTAGGAGGAGAATTCATGCCAGAGGATGAAAATCCAAATTTAGAAAAGTCATCTTGTCAAAATTATTTGTATTTTACACTTCCTATGGCATTAAATTATCAAAGGAATTCTTATACATTATGGGAAAGTGCTAATAAAACATATAATGATGCAGAAACACGTTTTGTATTTGATCCTAAAAAAGTAGTGGAATCAAGTTTTGAAAAAGTTCAAGAAGCCCTTACAAAATATAAAGTAGCACTTCAAAAAAATAAACAAACAGAAGTCTGGATAAGACTTTGTAATACTATTGTGAATGATTTTGATGGAGATGTTAGAAATATCTTTTTGAAATTTCATAACAATGTGAATGAAATCCGAAAGTTTATGCAAATAGAAGAAAAGAAAAAATTTCCATATTTATCAGGAACAAAAATTTGTAATTATTGGCTTTATGTAATGAGTCAGTATGCAGATCAAAGGTATGAAGACCCAGAGAACTTAACAGTTGCTCCAGATACTCATCTATGTAAAGCTACTTACCATTTGGGGCTGATTACAGAAGAGGAGCTAAACTCTAACAATGTTCAGAAACTGGTTATTGAGAGGTGGAATCAGGCTTTAAAAGGGACCAAATATCACCCAATAGATATTCATACCCCATTATGGCTTTGGAGTCGAAATGGTTTTAAAAAGATTGAAAAAGAATAAAAATATTCTTTTTTTTGTTGGCGTTTTACTATTGCTTTTCAATGATTATTCAAGATTCAATTGATTTGTTTTTAAAAAAATGATAAAAAGTAGTTGACAAATTAAAATCTTTTTCATATAATGTTATTAACAGAAGGGCCAATCTGTATAAATTTTAATTAAAGATATTAACAAAAAGATAATAAGAAGGAGATTAAAATGGAAGAAAAAGAAATATGGAAGCTAGTTCAAAATTGGATTTCGATAGAAAAACATAAAGAAGATAAAAACTTTTTAGAACATATAGCTTCTTTAAATCATCAAAACGAAAGGCTGAAACCTTACAATTTAGAACTGTATTATGGAAAAAGAGATACTAGAAAGAAATCGATATATTTCATTATTACACCATATTTGATTCAAGTGTATCAAGGAACTATAACAGAAGTGAATGGAAGGCTTAAAATAGAAAGCTGGGAAATGTTAGAGCAAATTTCTTGTGATTCTATTAGAATGCCAGAAATTATCGGAAGAGGAGAAGTACCTACAGAGCCGTTTGATTTAATAGCGCCATTCGTAAAAGAAGAAGCTTATATTTTGAATGGACTTAGTAGTGGAAGTTTAAATTATTATCAAGAAAAGGATGAAAATGGTTTATATGGAAGAACATTAGAAACCGAACATTTTATTAAAATAGGTCCTAGAAAAGAACACAACCAATTAGATGTTCAAATTGAAAGAGCTTGTGTTTCAGATTTTCAGAACATAGAAGAATTAGAATTGTTACAAGATGGAGAAACAATTTTGCCAATTTTAAAAAATCAAAGTCAAGGATCCTATTTGATTGCAATAGAAGCAATTAATAAGTTATTAGAAAATAAGGTAGGGAAAGTCTACCAATTATTATAAAATATATTTTTAACAAAAAGATAGAAAGAAGGAAATGAAATGAAAAAGAAATTAATTGTAGTAGTAGATATGGTGAATGGATTTGTAAATATAGGAGCATTACATGATTCTTATATTAATCACATTGTACCAGGAATTAAAAACTTAGTAGAAGAAAGTATAGCAGAAGGAAATGATGTGATCAGTTTTAGAGATTGTCACAGTTTGGATGATATAGAATTTGAAACTTATCCAATCCACTGTTTAAATGGGACAGAAGAAAGCGAACTAGTTCCAGAATTAAAACCTTTAGGAGCAAAAATGATAGACATTCCTAAAAATACGACCAATGGATTTAATACAGAACGTTTTAGGGAATTTTATCAAGCTCATTATGAAGAATATGACGAGATTGTTGTTGTAGGATGCTGCACAGATATTTGTGTGACAGACTTCACAACTTCTTTAGCAGAATTCCAAAAGGAAAATGGAATAAATACTCCAATTACAGTTCCAATGGATTTGGTAGAAACTTTTGATGGCCCAAATCACGATAGAAAAGTGATGAACGAAGTTGGTTTTGAAAAAATGCGAAGAGCAGGAATCAATCTTGTAGAAAGTTATGTAAGTCAAAAACAAAAACAATATGTACTTTAAAAAAGGAAAGAAGGAAGATTATTATGAAAATGAATGAAATTATGTCAACAGACCGTTATGAATTTACAATGTCAAATGGATATTTTGAGGAGGGAATGAAGGATCAGATCGCATATTTTGATGTTTTCTTCAGAAGAAATCCATTACAAAATGGATATACCATTATGGCAGGATTAGACCAGATTATTAGAGATGTTAAGAATATACATTTTGAAAAAGAAGATATTGAGTACTTTGAAAATCAAGGAGTATATTCAAAAGAATTTTTAGAATATTTAAGAAATTTTAAATTTACTGGTGATATTTATGCAATTCCTGATGGAACACCAATATTTCCAAATGAACCAGCAATCACAGTAAAAGCCAATCTAATAGAAGCGCAGATTTTAGAAACTTTATTATTAAGCCATTTCAACAGTGCTTCTTTAGTGGCGACTGCAGCCAAAAGAATTGTATTAGAAGCAAAAAAACCAGTTATGGAATTTGGAAGCAGAAGAACGCATACTAAAGCAGCTATAGACGCAGGAAAAAATGCTTATCTAGCTGGTTGCTGTGGTACATCTAATGAAGCAACAGGAAGATATTATAAAGTTCCAACTTTAGGAACAATGGCCCATTCATGGATTACTGCTTTTGATAGTGAATATGAGGCTTTCTTAAAATACGCGAAACACAATCCAGATAATACTGTTTTCTTAGTAGATACTTATGATGTTCTTAGAAGTGGAGTTCCAAATGCAATTCGAGTTGCCAATGAATATTTGAAACCAAATGGGTTACCTTTCAAAGGAATCAGAATTGATAGTGGAGATTTGGCCTATCTTTCAAAAGAAGCAAGAAAAATGCTAGACGAAGCTGGATATCAAGATGCTACAATTTGCTTATCAAATGGATTAACAGCAGAAACAGTAAGGGATTTGAATGCGCAAGGAGCAAAAGTAGATTCTTATGGAATTGGCGATAATATTGCAGCACCTTTAGATCGCCTTGGTGGAGTTTATAAATTGGTTGCAATTGAAGAAATGGGAAAAATAATTCCAAAAATAAAAGTAAGTGCAGATGAAATTAAAACCATTAATCCAGGAAAAAAACGAGTATATCGTTTCTATGACAAAAAAACTGGTTATGCTCTTGGAGATGTTGTAGCACTTGCTCATGAATTAATCCCAACAGATCAATTCACATTAATAGATCCAACAGACACTTGGAAGCAAACGACAATTACAGATTATGAAGTGAAAGAATTGCAAGTTCCAATCTTTCAAAATGGTACACTTGTTTATAAAGAACCAACTTTAACAGAAAGCAGAAATTATTGTATAGCTCAAATGGATACTTTATATGAGGAAGTAAAACGTTTAGAAAAGCCACATAAATATTATGTTGATTTAACTTTAGAGCTTTTAAAATTAAAAAGGGAATTAATAGCAAGTACAACGGAAAAAGTAACTCCAAAAGAAAAGAGTATTGGTGGATTATGGTAAGAAAAGAAAAGTTAGAAGAATTAAAAAGTTATATTGAAGAATTAAAAACGGTAAAAGTAGAACCACTTTCTACCAGTCCAAAATTTTTAACGATTGAACCTGCCATATATCATTTGAATAATGGGAAAATGATGACTAGAGAATTATTAAAAAAACAACAAAAAGATGGCAGTGCAGCAATCATACTTCCTGTAACGAAAAATGGGGAAACTGTTCTTGTAGTAGAGCCAAGATTAGGCTCTACTAAGACAGTAGCTGTTGGACTTCCCGCTGGATATATAGAATATGGAGAAGAACCTTTAAGGGCAGCCAAAAGAGAATTAGAAGAAGAAACAGGATATGTTTGTAATGACTATCAATTGCTTGCCAAATATTATCAGGATCCTGGTATCAGTAGAGCTTATAATTATGCTTATCTAGGAATGGGAGCAGAAAAACAAAAACAACAATCATTAGATCCAGAAGAATTTGTAAGATTTTTAGAATGTCGTTATGAAGAAGCTTTAGAATTAGTAGAATTAGGATATATTGAAGATTTGCAAGCACAGTTAGCGTTAGAAAGAGCCAAGCAATATTTACTTAAAAGATAAAAAAAATTACAAAGCTTTTCCTAGTATTATAAGAATAACTTATAATTTATATTATGAAACAATATTATACTTTTGATAAAAACGAGCTTATAATGGATATAGAAGCAAAGAGAAAGCTTTGAAGGAGGAATATTTATGAAATTTGATGCAAAGAAAGAAAAGGAAAGAATTGTTGATTTTATTAGAGATTATTATAGCAAAAATCATGTTGATGGGGCTATTTTAGGAATTAGTGGTGGAAAAGATAGCGGAGTTGTAGCTGGATTATTTGTAGAAGCCTTAGGAAAAGAAAATGTAATTGGAGTAACACTTCCATGTCATTCTGTAGAGACAGATAAGAGTGATGCCAAACTAGTAAGCGATTATTATGGTTTTCCACTTTACAATTTTGACTTAACTGGAATTTATGATTCTTTTAAAGAAGAATTAAAAAATATTGGAGACTTTAATGAAGAAATCACAAAAGATAGTGATATTAATTTGAAACCACGTCTTAGAATGGCAACTGTTTATTATTTGGCTGCTTTATTTAGCAAATTAAAATCTAAGACATATTTGGTAGCTGGAACAAGCAATAAATGTGAACTTTATGTTGGGTATTTTACAAAAGGTGGAGATAGTGTGCATGACATTTCACCAATCGCCGATTTAACCGTAGAGGAAGTAATCGCACTTGGAGCAGAACTAGGTGTTCCAGATCCTGTTTTATACAAAGCACCAAATGATGGCTTATCAAATAAAACGGATGAGGATAAATTAGGAGTTACTTATAAAGCAATTGCCGATTATATGGAAGATCCAAATAAAGTAACAGAAAAAGACAGAAATACAATTGAAAGATTACATAAAAATAATGCTCATAAATTTGTAATCCCAACTTATAGGAGAGGATAGAATGAAAAAAGTAAGACTATTTATAAATCAAAATGAATTTTCAAAAACAGTTGCAGAAGAATTGACAGAACATCTATATCATCATAACTTTGAAATTGATGAAAAAAAATATGAAATTGCTATTTCAATTGGTGGAGATGGAGCATTTCTTAGAATGGTAAAAGAGACAAATTTTGATCCAAGCATTTATTATATTGGTGTGCATACAGGGACATTAGGATTTCTACCTGAAGTGCTTCCAAATGAATTAGAAGAATTTGTAAGTTATTTAGAGCATGGAGATTATAAAATAAATGAAATTGGAGTTTTAGAAACGACTGTTTATGGAAAAGAAAAAAAGAAGTTTATTGCACTTAATGATATTGTTGTAAGAGATAGAGATTTAAATAGCCTTACTTTAAATGTAAAATTAGAAGGGGAATTTTTAGAAAAGTTCAAAGGGGATGGAATGCTGATTTCTACCTCAATCGGTTCTACTGCCTATAATTTAAGTTTTGGAGGAAGTATGGTATATTTTAAACTTCATACGTTACAATTAACTCCAATTGCTCCTTTTAATAGTAGTAGTTACAGGAATTTACAAAATTCAATTGTAATGCCCGAATATGTTCCCATTGATTTAGAACCAGATACTAAAAAAGACTTAATTATTACAGTAGATGGAGAAAATTACGAGTTGAAAGAAGTGACAAAAATTACTTCTAAAGTAGGAGATAAAAAGATTAAGAGACTAAGATATCATAATGTTCCATTTGGAACTGTCATTAGAGAAAAGTTTTTGAGGTGATAAAATGAAAATGGGAATTTTTGGAGGGAGTTTTAATCCACCACATAAAATGCATGAACGAATGGCTAGAGAATTAATTGAAAAGAAATTTTTAGATCAAGTTATTTTTGTTCCAACAGGTAATAAATATCAGAAAAAAGAATTAATCGATGGAGAAAAACGACTTGAAATGTTAAAAATTATTGCTTCAAAGCATTCTTTTTTTAAAGTATCAGATTTTGAATTAAAAAATGAACTTACTTATACATTTCAAACTTTAGAACATTTTAGAAAAGAGTTTCCAAATGATGAAATTTATTTTATATTAGGTGCTGACAATTTAGCAGACATCCCTAATTGGAAGAATTATGAATATTTATTAGAACATTATCATTTTTTAGTAATCAATCGTGCAAATGCCAAAAATAAATTGATGCAAGAATTTAAAAAATATGAAAACCATATTGAGTTTGTTCCAATTGAACAAGATGAGCTATCTTCTACACAAATCCGTTATTTTTTGAAGAATCGTAACAAACAAGCTTTATTAGAATTAGATTCAGATGTAGCTGATTATATTTTCAAACATAGGTTATATGAATAGATATGCGGAAAATCATATCTTTTCTATTTTTTATAGTTATTTAATAAAATATTCATAATAATTAATTTTCTGTTTCCCTCTTGATGAATGAATGTATACTATGATGCTATTACATCATAAAAAAATGTTCAAATGTTTTTGATTTTAAATAGTCAGATAGATTTTATCAAAAATGAAATTATATTATTTGAAAATAAAAATGTGAAATCAGGAGTAAATATGCAAGATGTGATGGTATGGTTATCAATGAAGCATATGGCAAATTTGTTTGTTAGGGATAAATATGTTATTTCAAGGCAGATAAAGAATGTTTTGAAAGAATTATAATGCGTGTTATAATAGAAGTGTGATGTATATAAATATAGATTATAAAAATCAATAACTAAATAATGAAAGGAAAAAAATTATGATAGAAAAAGCAGAAAGAGTCATAAATTTATTAATAGAACAAAAAGAACAGATTGCAACTATGGAGTCATGTACTGGTGGAGGATTAGCTAATGTATTAACGAATATTCCAGGAGCCAGTGAAGCCCTACTTTATAGTGCAGTTACTTATTCTAATGAATATAAAATTAAAATGGGTGTACCAGAAGAAACAATTGAAAAATATACAGTTTATAGTATGGAAACTGCAACCGAAATGGCAAAAGCAATTTCCGATTTTGCGCATTCTGATTATGGAGTAGGAATTACAGGAAAGTTAAAAAGAAGTGACCCTAATAATATCACTGAAAATGATGACTTGGTTTATTATGCAATTTATGATAAAAATAAAGACTCTTTTTATAAAGATTCTTTATATGTTACCAAAGAAAATCGTTTTGAAAATAAAGATATGGTAATAGAAAAAATATTAGATTCTTTACAACAAATATTAAAGAAGAAAAATTAGATGGTGAATTCTTGATGTTTTTTGCTTCAAATGATATAATCAAAACATAAAGAAGAGGGATAGTATGGAGAAAGAATATAAAAGTGAAGCAGAATTTTTAAAAGACTATGATTCAAGTCTATTTGAAAAATTATCAATTACTGCTGATATTTTGTTATTTAGTGTTTCAGATGGAACCAAAGAAAATTATCGAAAATTAAATGAAAAATATTTTAGTATTTTACTTGTAAAAAGAACTACTTACCCATTTAAAGACAAATGGTGTTTACCAGGTGGATTTGTAGGAATTGAAGAAACAATTGATGATGCTGCTGTAAGAGTACTTGCATCAGAAACAAATTTACACAATATTTATATGGAACAGCTCTATACATTTGGAGATGTAAAAAGGGACCCAAGAATGAGAGTCATTAGTACCTCTTATATGGCCTTGGTTGATAAAAATAAATTGTTAGATACACTAGCTTTAAATGCTTCTTGGTTTAATGTTATGGTTTTAGAGGATGAAAAAGAAATGCATGTAACATTAGATAATGGAAACGAAGTCATCAAATTTGTTGCAAAGAAGACATTAATATCTAAGACAACAGAACGTTATGCTTATGAAATTGTTAGCAATGATAAACTTGCTTTTGATCATGCCCATACCATTGCAGTAGGAATAACAAGATTAAAAAACAAAGTCAACTCTAGTGATATTGTCTTTAATATGATGCCAGAATACTTTACACTTGGGGAATTGCAACAAGTATATGAAGTGATTTTAGGTAAAAAATTATTAGATCCAGCCTTTCGAAGGATCATTGCCAAAAAAACAGAAAAAACTTCAAAAATGAAAACAGGAGAAGGGCATAGACCATCTGTCCTATTTCGTTATAAAAAGTGAGGAGAGGTAAGATGAAAAAAATATTATATGTTAGTTTATTATGCTTGATATTGACAGGGTGTGGAAATAAGCCAAAAGAGAAAGAACAGGAGTCATTAGATAAAATTGCGCAAGAACAAGAAAAAGCAGAAGAAAATGTATATTCAGTGATGAGTCAAATAATGACTGAATATCAACTTTCGAAATTAGATTCAGAACCAATTGAACTGCCATTTACAGTTACTTGCAACGAAAAAGAAGGTTGTACATATGGTAAAGGAAGAAAACTGGATTTAGAAACTGTTCCAAAGTCAGGAACGTTTACGTTAAAAGACGAATCATTAATTTTTGAACCTACATCAGATATTAAAATGGAAAACTATTCTTGTTCTATTAGTGATAAGAATATTGTTACATGTAAAAAATAAAGGAGAAAAACATGAAAAAAATATTATATGTTAGTTTATTATGCTTGATATTGACAGGATGTGGGAGTAAAACGTATAAGACAATAAGTGCAACAGAAGCCAAAAGTATGATGAATGAAGAGACTATCATTTTGGATGTTAGGACAAAAGCAGAATATGAAATTGTTCATATAACAAATGCGATTAATATTCCATTAGATACCATTGACGAAAACGTATCAGAGATATTAAAAGATAAAAACCAAACTATTTTAGTATATTGTCAAAGTGGAAACAGAAGTAAGCAAGCATCACAAAAATTAGTTGATTTGGGCTATGTAAACGTTTATAATTTTGGCGGACTGAACAATTGGAATTATGAAACTGCAAGTCCTAAAAAAGACAGCACAGAGTTATTGTTAAATCAAGTAATTAGTGCAGTTAAAATGGTCTATTTTGAAGAAGTTATCGAAGGAAATGCAAATTCAACATTTGAAGTTGTATGTGATGGAACTACTTGCACTTATGGAGAGGGTAAAACGTTATCGTTAGCTGGGAACATTATTCCAACTGGAACCATTGTATTAGAAAACGATGGTACAGTTCAATCAGCAAATAATATTTTAATAAATGGATATAACTGTTATATAGGAAAAAATGAAATAGTGAATTGTGATTAATAAAATAAAGAAAGCGTGATTATATTTTTTGGAAATCACACTTTTTTTGATGGTTTTTTCTTGACACCAGTTCTTCAGATTTGTTATGATGGATAAAGTTCGCTAGAAAGAAAGTGATAAAATGTATCAGGCATACGCAGCTAGACGTTTAAGAAAAAGTGATGACCTTATTGGTATATTGGAAAATTTAATAGGCACTAGTAATACGCCAAAAAGATTAATGGAAACGGATAGAGTAATCGCATTAGTAAATGGTTTCGCAAGTTTTAATTATAAAGCAAAACATTTAAAATCAGAAGATTTAAAAACTCGTTTAGAGAGCTGGGCGAAAGAAAACGGGATGGTAGTAATTGCTACATCTTGTGCCCTTCTTGTTTTTGCTTCTTCTTTTGCTTTGCAAAATTCTCCAATTGCGGTTATTACAGAATCTTTTCAAAACGAAATTTTGATTACTTTCAATCATGCGCAAAGGGACTTTTTGTCATTACAAGATTGGGAAGCGGGGTTGTATGTAACAAAAGAATCAAGCGTCTTAGAAAACTCCATTTCAAAAAAAATTAGTTCAGATGATGAAATTACTAAGATGGAGAGCATCACCGCTAAAATGATAGAAGAATATACGCAAGCGATGGTGAAAGGTGCAGATATCTTATCTGAAGATACGAGTCTTTCAGGAGAATCATCATTAGAATTGGCTTCTCCAAAAGATTTAGCTCTTTCTACAGAAATTATTGTAGAAACACCTGACATTTTATCAGAACGTTGTGGTGTAGAAATTGTTATTCCATCATCTATTAAACAGACAGGATTATGTCGAAATTATACCTCTTATACTTATTACTACGGAAGATGGAATCAAGGAACTGGACAAAAAGCATTATCTGAACAATGGGGAGCTGCTGGAAAACCTAGTTCAAATGGTATTGCAACATTAAATGATAGATATTTAGTAGCTGTTTCTCCTAAATTTGGAAGTGTAGGAGATCATATAGACATTGTATTATCTGATGGTCAAATAATTCTTGCTACTATTGCAGATGTGAAGGGCAAAGATGCTACTAGTGAGTGGGGACATGTTTTAACAAAATCAGGAGCGGTAGATATTATTGAATGGGAAGCAACTGGGGCTAAATCAGACATAGATTTAGGTAGTTGGGCAAATGTTACAGTAGATAAAATCATTAATTATGGTAAAGAAATTGTTCCTGTTTATGAAGTGGAAGAAGTAGAAAAAGAATTAGAAATTGTTAATACAGAAGAACAACAATATATTCAATTGTATAGTGAAATTTATGGATTAAATGAAGAAAAAGTTTACCAAATCTTAAGTGATATGACAAATAACTTTCAAGATAAAGCATATCGAGCTGAAAATATTATTGGAGCTTCACAGATAAATGGGAAAACAATTATTTGTACAAATAAAGAAATGGCAATTTTACTTGCTGTTAGAAATATTTATCAGAATCCAAGGGCATTTGGTTATCATGAAAGTGACTTAAAAACAGCAATTCCATATCAAACGGGTCTTACATTTGCAGATCAAATCTTTTATGCATCCAATGTATTAGGAGTAGATCCAGTTTTGAACTATGCTATTTGTCAAGCCGATTCTAGTTTTAGCAGTCCTATGTTTTTAATTAAAAATAATCCAAGTAATTTAAAATGGAATGATGAATTTGCTACATTTCCAAGCCCAATGGCAGGATTCATAGAAGAAGGAATAGAACTTTTAAACTATAAGGCAAAGGGTTTAACAGGAATTACATCCATAGAAGAAAGATATCAAAGAGATATGAAACAAGCAAATCCAATATGGGTTTCGAATGTAATATTTATTTATAACTATGTTATGGAACATTATGATACTATTTTTAATCCACAATCAGATAAAACTTTATCAGATGTCAAAATATATGTATTAAATTAAAATACCTGCAACCAGGTATTTTTTGACATCCATTGACAATTTTATAAAATCGTTTATAATAGCAAATAAATTTTAGGAGGCATTTATGGAGAAAGATAATCTTATAGAAATAGAAAAAAAGAAAAGTATAGAAGAAAACTTAAAACTATTAAAAAAGCTTCAAGATTTAAAAAAGCGAGCAATGAAAACATCAAATTTGAAAGGGGAAAAATAATATGAAAATATTGACAGCAAAAGAGTACAAAGAAAAGAATCCAGAAGCTTATTTAAATGATTATATTAATTATTTAGAAGAACAGCAAAAAGAAGCAGAAACAGTATTAGAAAGTGCGAAATCACTTGCGCTAAGTGAAGATGTTTTAAAGCAAATTGAAGCTCAGTCAAGAGAAATCACTCATATTTTAGAACTTATTGAAACCCGTCTAGGACAAATCATATTAAACACAGTTGACCATTTATCACTAGAAGAATTACAAGCTTATTTTGATTATAGTATGGAACAAAAAGAACAAGAAGAAAAAAGAGCAGAGTTAGAAGCAGAGAAGCAAGAATTAGAAGAAGCCCTATCAAAAGTAAATGACGAAATAGAAGCAAACTTAATTCAAAATGGAAGAAGTAGAGAGCTTTATGACCAAACAAATATAGGCGATTTTTTTGACGAAAATATTACTCCAGCACAGTTATATTCCAATATATTATCTGGTAATGTTACAGAATTCTTACACCAAGACATAAAAAAAGCATTAGAAATAGAATGTAAAATTCAAAATATTACTTTATCAGAAAAAGAATTAGAAAAACTAGCAACACAATTTGTAAGTCTCATTCGTGAAAGTCAAAAAATACTAGAGTATTCTGAGGATGCCAAGGAACAACTTGCTCAAAATTTAATGACAGAAAATGGATTTCTTCGAATTTTACCACCTGATTTTGATAAACAAACTCCTATTTTTATTGCTTATGATTTTATGAGTTTTTCTAAAACAAGAACTTATTTTTATGATATTCTTCCTCCAACTTTACAACAAACTTTAACCAAAGAGCGTTTTATTGGTGAAACTTATGAGTCATTAAAAAGAACTTATGAAGCTTACCAAAACGGAGATGAAACTGCAAATGAGGATTTAAATGAAAAAGAAAGAAAAGAAAAAGCAAGATTAGAAGAACAATTATCAAAAGTAAATTACGATATTACTTGCTTAGATACAAAAATAGAAGCAAGAAACAATTTCCTTTCTGATGAAGATGCCTTGCGCTCAGTTTTAAAAGCTGCAATCGAAAAACAGTTAGAAAGAAGTCAAATATCAACAGAAGAAATCAAAAGTGCAGTTGTGGAAACAGAAGACGCAGCAAACGCATTAAAAGCACAATTAGTTAGCGCTTATGAAGAATATATGAAGAAAACAAAAATGTTAATAAAAGCAAGAACAATTTTAATAAGTTCTAGTTATGATTCTTTCTTTTATGCAGTAGATCAAAATAATACACGCAGAATTTATAAAGCCTTTGGTGTAATGGCAACAGAAAAAGTGGTTGAACCATTTGTAGAAACAGAGCAAAGAAGATTAGAACAATTACAAATTATGGTAGCTATACAAAATGAATTAGAGAGAATTGGAAAAGCAATCAAAGAGAAAAAAGCAAATTCTAACTTTATTACAAGACAATTCTCAGTATATAGAGATTCTTTAAATAGATTAGAAGCCCAATTTAATCAAGCAAAAACAAATGGATTTCAGAAATTACAAAGCAAACAATTATGTTATATTTATGCGCCCAAAATCAGTTGCTCTATTATGGAAGATGGCGTTTGTTTAATGCCGAATGTTGTTACAATAGACCCACAGTCTTTTGAAGAACTTAGAGAGAGACAACAAGGATTTTGGGATCTAAGTACAGGAATTGATAAGAATACTCAAAGAAAATATCTAGAAAATAATCTTAGCTTTGTTGATTGGGATGGTTTTGCAAAGGATTTAATGCAAAGACAAGAAGAATTGGTAACCAAATTATTTGATTTTGAAAAAGAAGAAGATTTTAATTTTCATTTTTCTATCACGCCAGAAGAAAGAAAAACATTATTAAAGATTCAACAAACAATATTAGATATTGCAGAATCTGTCTATGAAGAAAGAAGAAACTTCAGACAATGTTTAGGTACTCATATGAATGTACTTGATGAGAAAAAGAAAGCAGAATTAGAGGCAATTCTGGGAAAAGGAAGCAATTTATGTAGAGAAAACCTAGCTACTTATATTGAAAACACAGAAGAAGAATTAGCGGTACTAAAGAAGTTGTTATTTGGAAACAGAGCTTTATGTGGAGAACTTTCACTTGAACTTCCAGAAGAAAGTCCAGTTTATGCTGAAACAGAAAATGATTTAGAAGTTAGAGTTAGAAATTTAAATATCGAAGGTATCGATACATTACAACAAGCAAGATTTTACCTAAATTTATTATCAGAATTAGATACTTATACTGTTTCGAAAGAGGGTGTCAAAACGTTCTGTTTAGAGCATCATGTAAAAGTGAAATAGAAAGTACTCAAAACTATTGTCAATTATTTTTACAATAGTTTTTTCGTTACGAAAGCATCATTAAATTCCTACTATATTTTTATGTACCTTTCTGATATAATTAAAAAGGTGATTTCTATGAAAAAAAAGATTGTATTTCTTTCAGCTATTTGTTTTGCAATTGACCAGTTATCAAAAGCTTTATTAGATCATTTTCTAGAATTGAATCAAAGTATTGATATAGTACCTTCTTTTTTTTCTATAACTTATGTTAGAAATGAAGGCGCAGCTTGGAGTTTGTTTTCTGGAAACCAAGTATTCCTGATTATTATGTCTTTTATCGCTCTTTATGTTATTTATGTTTATTTTATAAAAAATAAATCATTAAGTACACTAGAGTTATGGAGCTATGGACTTTTATTAGGAGGGATATTTGGTAACCTAATAGATCGTGTATTAAGAGGATTTGTAACTGATTTTTTGGATTTTACGATTTTTAATTACCATTTTCCAGTATTTAATATTGCTGATATTGGAATCGTAATAGGGGTATTTTTCACTATTGTCAGTTTATGGAAAGGAGAAAAAAATGGAAACAATAGAAGTAACAGAGAGTGTCAAGAGAATTGATGGATATTTGATAGAAAAATTAGGTGTTAGCAGAAATAAAATACAAAAAATGATTGAGGAAAAATCTATTTTAGTGAATGGGAAAAAGGTAAAAAATAGTACAAGTTTAAAAACAGGAGATGTTATTACAGTAGAAGAACAAAAAGAAGAAGAGATGAATGCAGAACCAGAAAATATTCCATTAGATCTTGTATATGAAGATTCTGATATCATTATTGTAAACAAAGAAAACGGAATGGTTGTACATCCTGCAGTTGGTAATCTACATGGGACTTTGGTAAATGCGCTTTTATATCATTCTAAAAATTTAAGTGATATAAATGGAGAATTTCGTCCTGGAATCGTTCATCGAATTGATGCTTTTACAACTGGATTGTTGGTTGTTGCCAAAAATAATCATGCCCATGAAATTTTAGCAAAACAATTAGAAGAAAAAAGTACACATAGAAAATATATTGCTTTAGTTTGGGGAGTTATTCCAAATGATACTGGCACAATTGATGCTCCTATTGGTAGAGATCTATCTGACAGAAAAAAGATGGCAGTTGTATCAGGTGGGAAACCTTCAGTTACTCATTTCAAGGTATTAGAGAGATTTCCAAAAGCAACATTAATTGAACTTCAATTAGAAACAGGAAGAACGCATCAAATTCGTGTTCATATGAACTATATAGGCCATCCTGTGGTGAACGATCCAGTTTATGGTAAGCGCTTAAAAATAGATGAATCTGGCCAATGCTTACATGCAAAAGAGCTAGGATTTATTCATCCTAGCTCAGGAGAATATATGGAATTCGATAGCGAACTTCCAGAATGTTTTTCTAAAATTTTAAATCATTTTAAAGATTCATAAAGTAAATAGTAGTACTTAAAACGAGTGCAAAGAAATTCCAAGCTAAATATGGAAGTAACAATTTAGAACTTGTTTTATTCAAGCTTTTACTCTCGTAGTATAAAAATAAAGTACTTAAAAATATGGCAACTACATCTACAAAGCTAAGAAATAAAGAATGAAGTTTAAAAAAAAGTAGTGGGTATAATTGATTTAGTAAGTAATTGATAAATAAAATTTGATTATATTCTTTTTCTTTTTTTCCGTATTCTTGGTAAATAAGATAACTACTAAAAGCAATTAAACCATATAAAATAGGCCAAACAATTCCAAAAATGATGGGTGCAGGTGCAAACTTTGGAAGATTAATTTCATTATAAAATGAAGTATCTAGTGTAAATAAGCTACTAACAAACCAAGGAAGTAATAGGCCTATAAAAAGAATTAATTTTTTCATAATCCCTCCTCTTATCATTTTATGAGGGATAAAATAAAATATACAATTTTGACCAAATATATCGGTTTTTGGTATAATGATTAACGACTGGAGGAATTTTTGATGGAAGAAATGATTATCAGTAGAAATGATGAGTTAGTAATGCGATTGCTGCATTATTTCATTACAGAAGAAGGATATAGTCCGATTATTTTACATGGTGCTCAAAATGAAATATGGCTTGAAAATTTAGACAGTGATTGTAAAATTATAAGAATTGTATCTAATTACATTCACAATGATGAGCAATTGAATTTTGATTTATTTAAAACCAAACAAATTATTAGACGAATTAAACGAAAAACATTTTCTTTTAAAATGGATGCACTTAGTATTTTTTTAAATTTGGGTGAAAATGTTCACTTGAATGATTTTAAAAATTTAATTGATCATGTATCTGTAGTAGAAATCGAAAATATGGAAGATTTAGAAAATTGTGATGAAGTAAAAGAAAAATTTCCTAAAATTTTAGAAGATACAGATTTTAAAGAGAAAGGCTTAGAACTATTTGTAAAAATAACAGAGGATTTGAATAAAAAAAATCAAGAAGATTCCGCCAAAATAGAATCTGTATTTAAAATGAAAAAGCCATTTGTAACTTATACATTAATTGCAATTAATGTACTAGTATTTTTCTTAGAACTATTATATGGAATTCAAGAAACTGCTTATTATGGAGCGAATATTGCTGAGTATATTCGTGCTGGTGAATTTTACCGTCTTATTACAAGCGCTTTCATGCATGCAGGTATTATTCATTTAATGTGTAATATGTATTGTCTTTATATTATTGGACCACAATTAGAAAGTTTTTTTGGAAAAATAAAATTTTTAATCATTTATCTAGTAAGTGCGATTGCAGGCAATTTAATGTCTATGCTTTTTACAACAGGAGCTAGTGTTGGAGCATCAGGCGCTATTTTTGGGCTTTTTGGTACAATGCTGTATTTTGGATATCATTATCGTGTTTATCTAGGAAATGTAATGAAATCTCAGCTTTTGCCATTAATCATTATGAATCTTCTTTTAGGTTTTATGATTAGTGGAATTGATAATGCTGCTCATATAGGCGGATTAATTGGTGGGACTTTAATTACAATAGCACTTGGAGTGAAATATCATTCTACAACATTTGAAAAAATTAATGGTTGGATTGTAACGATTATTTTTATATCTTTTCTGTCATATTTAGCATTTATAGGGATATAGTATGAAAATCAATTACCAAATAGAATTAGAAAAAATAATTGAACAAGTACAAAAAGAAGGTAAGATCCCAACTTTACTTTTGCATAGTTGCTGTGGCCCATGTAGTAGTTATGTACTAGAATATTTATCAGAATATTTTGAAATCACTATCTTTTATTTTAATCCAAATATTACAGAAATAGAAGAATATCGAAAAAGGGTAGAGGAACAAAAACGTCTCATTAAAGAATTAAAACCGAAAAATCCAATTCATTTTTTAGAAGGAATTTATAATCCAGACATTTTTTTTGATATTGCAAAAGGATTAGAGGAAGAGATAGAAGGCGGAGCTAGATGTATAAAGTGCTATTATCAAAGATTAGAAGAAACTGCAAAAGTAGCAAAAGAAAAAAACTTTGATTATTTTACAACCACTTTAACAGTAAGCCCATATAAGAAATCAGAAAAATTAAATGAAATTGGAGCTTATTTAGAAAAACAATATCATATTACTTATTTACACTCTGATTTTAAAAAGAAAAATGGATATAAAAGATCAATTGAATTATCAAAAGTATATGGATTATATAGACAAGATTATTGTGGATGTATTTATTCTAAAAAAGAAGCAGAAAAAAGAAAGTATCTGTATCAAAATGCTGACTAATTTAGAAAAGCTTCAAAAGAACATATAGAAATAGTCATAACAGAGCAGTATTTTTCCGTTATATCTTTTAAAGATATAAATTTGGATTGTATCTGTTAGAACTATGACAGTAAAACAATTAGATGAAGTAAGAAAAAAATTATTGGCTGATGTAATAACGGCATTCAAACAATATGTAAAAATAAAATAGAACTATAGAAAAGTAGTTCTATTTTTGATATAATGGAGATACTATAAGAGGGTGAAAAGATGGAAAGAGAAACAATTAACAATATAAAAACATTAGGAATTGATATGATAAATGAAGCAAAAAGCGGTCATTCTGGAATTGTATTGGGAGCAGCCCCAATTATTTATACGTTGTACGCAAATCATATGAATATCAATACCAGTGATTCCAATTGGGTAAATAGAGACCGTTTTGTAATGTCAGCAGGACATGGTTCCGCATTACTATATGCCACGCTTTATATGGCTGGATACGATTTATCCATTGACGATTTGAAGAGATTCAGAAGAATCGGTTCCAAAACTCCAGGGCATCCTGAAGTAGGAATTACGCCTGGTGTAGATATGTCAACAGGACCACTTGGACAGGGAATTGCGTCTGCAGTAGGAATGGCTATCGCAGAAAAAATGTTAGAAGAAAAATATAAGTTTCCAAAAGAAAAAGCCTTTAAAAATAAAAAATTGATCGAATATCGTATTTATGCTCTTTGCGGAGATGGAGATTTAATGGAAGGAATTAGTTATGAGGCTGCCTCTTTAGCAGGGACTTTAAATTTAGATAATTTAATGATTTTATACGATTCTAATAACATCACGTTAGACGGAAAGACAGATACAACATTTAAAGAAAGTATCTTAGACCGTTTTAAAGCTATGGGGTGGTATACTGACACTGTAAAAAATGGACTTGTAGTGAATGATATTAACAAAGCAATTACTAAAGCCAAAGAAAGCGGGAAACCATCTATTATTGAAATTAAAACAATTATTGGAGTTGGTTCCGCTTTAGCAGGTACTAATGAAGTTCATGGGAAGCCATTAGAAAAAGAGGACATGGAGCAATTAAAGACTAGTCTTGGAATTTCTAATCTCCCTTTCTATGTAAATGAAAGCGCTAGAACTGATTTTAGGGGAAAAATATCATCAAGAAGTAATAAAAAATATGAAGAGTGGGTAAATAATTATAGAGAATATGTAAACAAAGTATTAGATGGAGATGCATCTAAATTAAATATTTTATTTGGTAAAGAAAAGCCTGCTGATTTAAATGGAATTGATTTTGATTTAAAACCAAAGGAAGCAACTAGAGCAAGTAATGGTAGAATTATGAATAAATTTATCAAAGAAGCACCAACATTAGTAGGTGGTAGTGCCGATTTATCTAGTTCTACAAAAACTTATCTAAATGATTTGGGAGACTTTAGTATTACAAATAGAACAGGTAGAAATATCTTTTTTGGTGTACGAGAACATGCGATGGGAGCAATATTGAATGGAATGGCACTTTCAGGATTTCGACCATTTGGTTCTACGTTTCTTGTTTTTTCTGATTATCTAAAACCTGCAATTCGAATGTCTGCATTAATGAATTTACCAGTTACTTATATTTTTACACATGATGCAGTCAATGTTGGACAAGACGGACCAACTCATGAACCAATAGAACAGCTAGCAATGCTTCGTTCTATTCCTAATCATGATGTATTTAGACCAGCCGACGGAACAGAAATTATTGGAAGTTGGGCTTATATTTTAAATAGTAGACATCCAAATTCTTTAATTCTATCTCGTGTTGATGTAGATAATTTAAAAGAGACAAACCCAAATGGAGTTTTATATGGAGGATATATTTTAAGAAAAGAGCAAAATAGTTTACATGGAATTATTATAGCGACTGGAAGCGAAGTTATGACCGCTTTAAAAATAAGTGATGAGTTATTTAAAGAGTATGGTTTAGATTTAAGAGTTGTTAGTATGCCATGTAGAGAGCTCTTTCTAAGACAAGATAAGCAATATAAAGATAGTGTTTTGCCATCAGGAGTAAGAACTGTTGTAATAGAAGCCGGATCTAAATTTGGCTGGGAAGGATTTGTTTACAACAATAATTATCTCATTACCATAAATCATTTTGGAGCGAGTGGAACAAAAGATGAAGTTTTAGAATTCTGTAAATTTGATTATGAAAAAATAAAAAATAGAGTTATATCATTATTTCGTTAAAAGAAAAAAAGGCTTAAAAATGCCTTTTTTATATTTTCCTATATAAACCAATTGCTTTACCTAATATAAAAACATTATCTAAAATAATTGGTTCCATTGTATCGTTTTCTGGTTGTAATCTGAAATATCCATTTTCTTTATAAAATGTTTTTAAAGTTACTTCATTTTCACTTGTCATAGCTACTACGATTTCTCCATTACGTGCAGTATTTCTTTTTTCTACGATCACAATGTCTCCATCTAATATTCCTGCGTTTATCATACTTGTTCCACTCACTAATAAAGTAAAAACCTCTTTATTTCTAGGAATTAGGTAAGCAGGCAAAGAGAAAAATTCATTCGGCTGTTCGATCGCTTCTATAGGACTTCCTGCAGTGATTTTTCCCAAAAGTGGGACTTCAATTACTTCTGGATCTTTTATATCAAATTCGTTTGGAACCAAAAGCTCAATTGCGCGATTTTTTGTATCTTCTTTTTTTATAAATCCTTTGGCTTCTAAATTGTTCAGATGGGCATGTACAGTTGCAGGAGAAGAGACATCCATCGCTTTACAAATTTCTCTGATTGTAGGCGGATAGCCGTGAGAAACAATATATTCTTTAATGAAACTCAAAATTTCTTCTTGTCGTTTGGTTAATTCTTTCATTTAAACCTCCTTTTTACATTACATATACAGCATAACACAAAACAAATAAAAAGTCAAACAATTGTTCGGAAACACTCTTGACACGAACTATTGTTCGTTATATAATGTTAATGTAAGAAGGAGGAGTTAAGTATGAAAGAAATGTTAAAAAGTAAAGGAATTATTTTATTTATTGTTATGGTGTTAGGAGTTACTTATACAAACTCCTTAAGAAGCGATAAGCTAGAGGATGAAAACTTAAAGGAGTATCGTGATATTATTGTTATGAATTGCAAGTAAATTCGACAAAATGAGAAATTTTCTCATGATATTATAGTGATGGTGATATCATGAGAAAGTACTATCTGTTTATTGTTAGGAATGACTTTTATGAAGTATATAAAGATAATAGTTTTGTATTATATAAAACTTTAGAAAATTTATGGAAAATCAAAAAAAAGGATTTTAGTTATGGACTTTCTTTATATGATGCACTATGCCAAACATTTGATGTAGATATCTTAAATCGGTATTTTAAAGGAAAATATCATAATAGAATTATGTCAGAAAAAAATAGACATATTATAGTGAACAAACAAAAAAAATATTATGTGTTAATAGAACTACATTATTCTTGTACTATTGTTTTAACAAACATTAATATGCCAAATGTTTTGAGAGATTTTAACTATTATAATAGAAGAATCTTTGTTTGTGATTTTGTCAATGAAGATTTTTTTTGGCTAAATAATCAATATCAAAAATAAAGGATTGAGAAAAAATGAAAAAGTGCTATAATAGTTTCTTTAGAACGGAGAAAAATTATGAAAAAAAGATATTTAGCATTTTTAATGAGTATTTTTATGCTATTAAACATTGGTTGTAAGCAAGCAGAAACAGAAACAAAAGAAGAAACTATAGAAGTACAAGAAGAAATGATAGAAGAACCAAAAGAAGAAACTGTTGTGATAGAAGAGCCAGATGAAAAAGATATTGTAATTAGTGCTATTGGAGATTGTACATTAGGAACTGACACAAATTTTGGATATGAAAGAAGTTTACCTGCAGTTTTAGATAGTCAAGACAGAGATTTTGGTTACTTTTTTAGTGGAGTGTATGATATTTTATCTAATGATGATCTAACCATTGCAAATTTAGAGACCACTTTTACAAACGCAACTGAAAGGGCAGAGAAAACTTTTAACTTTAAAGGAGATATGGACTATGCAAATATTCTAACAGAAGGTAGCGTTGAAGTAGTCAATTTAGCGAATAATCATACTCATGACTATAAAGAAAAAGGATATTTTGATACAATTGCTTCATTAAATGAAGTAGGAATTCCATATTTTGGTTATCAAGATTATACAATATTAAATATCGATGGAATTAAAATTGGCCTTGCAGGGCTTCCTGGTTGGAATGAGGAAACTGCAAAGGCAGAAACAGAAAAAGCTATTTCCTATTTAAAAGAACAAAAAGCAGACTTAACTATTATGACCTACCATTGGGGAATAGAAAGAGAATATAAGCAAAATACCACGCAAGAGAATATTGCAAGACATGCAGTAGAGCTAGGAGCAGACTTGGTAATTGGGCACCATCCTCATGTAGTTCAAGGTATTGAATGTTATCAAGGAAAATATATTGTTTATTCACTAGGAAATTTTGTATTTGGAGGAAATAAAAATCCAAAAGATAAAGATACAATGATATTTAGGCAAACATTTCATTATGAAGATGACGTCTTAACAGATACAACAATAGAAATTATTCCTTGTTCTTTATCTGGAAAAACTGATTCAAATGACTATAGACCAATTGTATTAGAAGGAGAGCAAAAAGAAAAAGTATATGAAAAAATAATGAAATACAGCGCAAACATAGAATAACGAATCCTTCATTTGCATATACTTTATTAAATCATCTTGAAAACTTGCTCTAATTTTAGTACAATATAATAGAAGGAGGAATATTATGAACTGGGGAGCCTTTTTCTTAGATATATTAAAAGTATTAGGTGGTTTTATTGCTGGTGCAGTAATAGGTTTCTTTATTGCTAGAAATTATATGAAAAAATATATGAAAAAAAACCCACCAATTAATGAACAAATGATACGCTCAATGATGGCAGGGATGGGAAGAACGCCTAGCCAAAAGCAAGTAAATCAGATGATGAAACAAATGACTAAATATATGGATTAGCCATTGTTTTTTTTAGGAGTGATTAATATGAAGCCAATCATTGGTGTTGTAAGTAGGCCAGATGTTTTAAAAAGTGAGCGACGAGTAGATATTGTTTACCAAAGTATTCGAAAAATAATTGCAGAACTCGGTGGTATTCCATTTGTGATTATTCCACCAATAACAAATGAGGCAAAAAAGCTTACTTTAGAAGAAAAACAAGATTTCAATAGGCTATTAAGTCTATGCGATGGATTTGTTTTTCAAGGCGGAGATAACTTTTATGATTATGATTTATATGTTGTAGATTATGCTTATCAGAATAATATTCCAAGTCTTGGAATCTGTTTGGGTATGCAGCTAATGAGTGTCTATAAAAATGGAGTTTTAGGAAAACTAAATACCAATATGCATTATCAATTAAAAAATTATGTTCATTCTATCAAAATAAAAGAAAATTCCATGCTCGCTTCAATTTTAAAAAAAGAAGAATTAGAAGTGAACAGCAGACATCATGATTATGTCATACAAACAGATTTAGACGTAGTAGCAACTTCAACTGATGTTATAGAAGCTGTGGAAGATAATGAGAAAACTTTTTTTATAGGAGTACAATGGCACCCAGAAGATATGATTGCATATGATGAAGTAATGAAGCAACTATGGAGCGCTTTCATAGCTGCTTGTAGGGAGTGTTCATATGAATCTAAAGGAAGCGATTATAAAATGTAAAGGGGAGATTATAAATCCCGAAGTGCGAATTCCAGAATCTTTTTGTCACATTAAAACAGATACAAGGGAACTAGAAGTTGGAGACATTTTTATTGCATTAAAAGGAAACCAATATAATGGGCATCAATATATAAATGAGGCAATCAAAAAAGGGGCCATTGCTGTTATTGTAGAAGAAAATATAGAAAGTGCTTCTATTCCCATTATAAAAGTTGTAAGTACCTACGATGCCTTATTTGATTTAGCGCGCCTTTATTTAGAAACTTATCCAGTATTTGTGATTGCTGTTACAGGAAGTGTAGGAAAAACAACAACCAAAGAACTCATTGCCTCAATTTTAGAAAAAAAATATCATGTTTTAAAAAGCAAAGGAAATAAAAATAACAGAATTGGAATTCCACAGACCATTTTTGAATTAGATGAAAATATAGACTGTATGGTTGTTGAGTTAGGAATGAATCATTTGCACGAAATTGACAAATTATCTAATTTAGTAAAACCAAATATCGCAGTTATTACGAACATCGGAAGTGCCCATATAGGCAATTTAGGCTCGCAAAAAAATATTTTGAAAGCAAAGATGGAAATTATTTCAGGAATGGATGGCGGAATCCTTATTTTAAATGGACATGATTTATTATTAAGTAAAAAAAAGAAAATAAAAAAAGGAAAAATTGAACACATATATAAAGACAACGAAACAATTAGAATTGAACTCTTAGAACAAACAATTTATGGCTCTTATATAACAATAGATAATGGAATAGAAACGTATTCTTTGTTTTTTGAAAGCCCTGGAGATGGAATTTTAGAAGATGTTGCATTAGCTCTTCGCGTAGGAGAAATTTTAGAAGTTCCATTTTCTGATATGATAAAAGCCCTAGAAAATTTCAGACCTAAACGATTTTTATTATCAACACTAGAAAGCGGCAACATTTTAATTAATGATAGTTATAATTCTAGTTATGAAGCGCTTATGCTAGCTCTCAACCTATTAAAAAATGAAAAAAAGCATAAAATATTAATATTAGGAGACATATTAGAACTTGGCAAGAATAGTAAAAAAATACATCAAAAAATAGGAAAAGAATTAAAGTGTTTTTCTGATACAGAAATTTATTTTATTGGTTCAGAAATGAAATATGCTTGGAAAAAATATAAAGGAGGAAAACATTATTTTGACAATCAAGAATTCTTAAAAGAATGGAAACAAGGGGAACAGAAGAGTATTATATTGCTGAAGGGATCAAGAAAAATGAAATTAGAGGAATTGATTCCATACATAGAATGAATGATTATGTATCATTCTTTTTGTGTGTAACTATATTAAAAGCGTATTAAAGATTGTTAATAAAAAAAATAATGTCATTAAAAATTATTTTTTATAACTTTTGACAAATATATATTTTTTAGATATAATTGCAAACAAGGATGTGAAACATGAAAATTAAATATGAATTACATAAAAAAGAAAAAAATACAAACGCAAGATATGGAACTTTGCATACCAATTATGGAAGTTTTGAAACCCCTATGTTTATGCCAGTAGGGACTTTAGCAAATGTAAAAACATTAACAACAGACCAAGTAAAGGCAGAAGGAAGTGCAGTAATATTATCCAACACTTATCATTTATGGCTACGACCAGGTGCTGATATTGTAGAAAAAGCAGGCGGACTTCATAAATTTATGAATTATGATGGTCCAATTTTAACAGATAGTGGAGGATTTCAAGTTTTTTCTTTGGCAAAAAATAAGAAAAAAGATATTGAAGAAGAGGGAGTTCATTTCAAAAGTCATTTGGATGGAAAAAAATTATTTTTGACGCCAGAGCTTTCCATTCAAATTCAAAATAAATTAGACAGTGATATTGCAATGAGCTTTGACGAATGCCCTCCAGCGAGTGCTAGTCATGAATATTTAAAAAACAGCATTGAAAGAACTTTACGCTGGGCTGCAAGAGGGAAAACTGTTCATAGCAATCCTAATCAATCCTTGTTTGGAATTATTCAAGGAGGTGCTTATGAAGATTTAAGAAAGTTTTCTGCAATAGAAACTGTAAAAATGGATTTTGATGGTTATAGCATTGGTGGTGTTGCCAATGATGGAGAATCAAAAGAAGATATGTATAAAGCAATTGACTATTCAGTTCCTTATATTCCAGAAGATAAACCACGCTATTTAATGGGAGTTGGAGATCCAATTGATATCATAGAAGGAGTGATTCGGGGTGTAGACATGTTTGATTGTGTCCTACCTACTAGAATTGCTAGACACGCGAATGCGTTTACAAGAAAAGGGAAAATGAATTTAAGAAATGCGAAATTTAAAGAAGATTTTACTCCAATAGAAAACTCTTGTGATTGTTATACTTGTACTCATTATACAAAAGCTTATATTAGGCATTTGGTAACTAGCGAAGAGACCTTAGGTGGAACACTGCTTTCTATTCATAACATTCGTTTTTTAATTCGTTTGACAGAAGAATTAAGAGAAGCAATCAAAGAAGATAGATTATTAGAATATCGTGAACAGTTTCTAAAGGAATACAATTGGAAACATGATTAGAAATTATATTAAAACGACATCTAAAATAAAAAAAGAAATAACCTTCTTTTTAATTAGCGACCTTCATTATTTTAAACCAAAAGATTTGAAAAAATGTCAATTTGTATTAGAAGAAATACATAAAAGAAAACCAGCTTATTTGATCATTGCTGGAGATTTATTAGATAGTTCTAATATAGCTCATGAACATTTTTTTATCAACTTCATAAAAGCTTGTGCTTTAGAGACAACAGTTTTGATTGGAATCGGAAATCACGATATCACTTTTATCGAAAATAAAAGAACATTGTATGATAGAAATAAGAATTTTTGGAAGCAACTAAATAAAATTAAAAATGTTTATGTTTTAGATAATAAAAATTTTGAAACAGATGAATTTTGTGTTTACGGAATAACACTTCCATATTCTTATTATTATGAAAAATTAGATGTAAAAGATTTTTTGAATCAATATTTGACTGATACAAATTCGCAAAAACTGAATATGTTACTTGTGCATGATCCTTCTATCACTTCCAAATATGATATGACACCTTATGATATTGTATTGTCAGGTCATACTCATAATGGGATGATTCCAAAAATATTGGAAAAAGTAGCTAAAAATAGAGGACTAATTTCTCCAGCTAAAAAGTTTTTTCCAGAAAAAATTAGAGGAAGATTTTGGATAAAAAATACAGATATTATCATTAGTGGAGGCATTACGAAACTTTCAAAAAGAAGCAAGCTTAGTTTTCTAGATGCTTTTTGGGCCCATGAGCTTACTATAATTACATTAAAGCCAGAATAAAGTTGGCTTTTTTAATTTTTTATGTTACAATAAAAAAACTTTAAAAGGGGGAAGATTTGTATGCAAAAGAAAACTTATTATATTAAATCAAGTAAAGTTGCTGAAAAAAAGAAATTATTGTTATTTTCAGATGTTCATTTTAGAGAAGGATTCCCAATAAAAAAATTAGCACAAATACTAATACAAGCAGAACTAGCAGAACCAGATTATATTTGTATTGCAGGAGATTTGATTAATGATGCCAAAAATCCTGGTGATTTAAATTTGTTATCTTCATTTTTAGATAGCTTATCAAAAATTGCTCCTATTGTTATGGGCTTTGGAAACCATGACTTGCTAGGCAAAGAAGGAAAACAATGGATTTATTATCTTAATGAAGACTATCTTGGACTTCTATTAAACACTCCAAAGCTTCATTTGGTTGACAATAGAGGTTGGAAAGATAGGGATATTGAATTCACAGGAGTTACAATGCCTTATGATTATTATGAACGATGTCATGAATCTATAGATTATACCAAAACATACATAGATACAATTGCTAGCTCATTATTAAATAAACAACAAAAAAAGTTATACCAAGTTTTATTCTTTCATTCTCCCATTAGCATTTTAGAATTGGCGAGCGAAAATAAATTGGAAAGTTTAAAAGGAACTGACTTAATTCTATCTGGCCATTTACATGGTGGCCTTACACCACCATTATTCGAGTTTTTTCTACGTCGTAGAGGAATTGTAGGGCCTCCAAATTTAGCTAATCGAATGATCTTTCCAAACCACGTTAGAGGACATGTACAGCTTAAAGATATAGATGCAGTTATTAGTACAGGAATTTCAAAATTGAACATGCCAGTCGCTGATATAATTTTGCCACCAAGCGTTACTGAAATTATAATTGATAAACCTAAAATTTTAACAAAAAAATAAGCTCAAAAATGCTTATTTTTCTTTTGCTCTTTTATTAATTCCAAGCATACTTCCAAAAACACAAGACACTAATAGCAAAGCATAAAATAAAATGGTTTTAACAGAAAAATGAATACGAAGACCTAAATATTGAAATAGAATTAAAAGGGTTAAAAATAAGCAACCTAATTTTAATCCTTCTAACCAACCTTTTTGCTTGCTATTTTTTCCAATGATAAAACCTCCAATAAATAAAGATAAAAGTGGAGTGATAATTTCTAAAACAGAAAGCGTTTTAGAACCTATCCAATTGATATAATGAAGCAAAGTGACAATAAGAGTAACACCAAACAAACTTCCTATGATAAAACCAAAAGCAATTCCTAAATTTTTAATATAAGTCATAAAAGCCTTGTATGATATATATAGTCAGTTACAAGAGAGATTTTGTATTTAATACTGAC
>CANEDJ010000003.1:0-57845 GCA_947426265.1 uncultured Mycoplasmatota bacterium
CAGCAATGACAGTATATGGAACATATAAAGTAGGACAAGGTATTTATAATAAAGTAACCCAGGTAAATACTGCTGGAACTTTGAAAACATATGGAAATAATAATTTATCAAATGCTAATTTGTATAGAAATAGTCCATATAGTGGGCAAAAAACTTACTTGGTTGATTATAATAAAATTATTAATCAGTATAATTGGGGAAATCCTGAAACTTTATATAGGCATTATAAAGAACATGGAAAGGATTTTAACTCAACTAATCCAGAAGATTATGCACTACAAGCAAAAGAATTTTATCTAGATAAGTCTAGCTACCAAGTAAAAACTGGAAGAGATGGAATAACGCGAATATATGATAAGAACACCAATACTTTTGGTTCCTATAATTTAGATACTACAACCAAAACATTTTTTAGACCAACGCGGAAAAATTATTGGGACAATCAAGGAAGAAAGTAAAAGTTCAGAAAGCTAATTCGCTATGAAAAAGGTGATAATAAATGAAGCAGAATGAAAGCATAATGAGAAAATTTTATAATAAAAATAATGATATTTCATATAATCCTATAACCAATTTTGAACAAGCAAAAAAAGAAAAAAATGCAGTGTTGATATTTGAAGGAGATTATGGTGGCATAATTTACCTTACTTGTCCTATTAGATTAATAAACTGCAATGAAGAAACACTTTATTATCTTTTAAAAAGAATAGATGGTCTTTATTGGAGTGATATTGATGGAGCTAATATATTTTATGAGATTATAGAAGATGATCGTGTTGCAGGAGGTATGAATGGTGGGAAAGTGTTAGAAAAATTATGGATTCATCCAAAAATTTTAGACTTAGGTTTAGGAACTGAAATAGAGAATTTGATTTTTGGTCGTAAATAACAAAACATATTGAAAGTAGCCAATCATTTGATTGGCTTTCCTTCTATTATGCATTCTAAAACTGTCCAAATCAGTAAATTAGTCAAAGTTAAATAACTGACTTAGTAATTAGTAGAGGAAAACAAAAATTGGCAAATCTCAGGAATAATACAATGTTTTTCCTAGAAAAAGGAAATTATATAAATTATTAAGTATGGAATTAACCCAAGCAAAAAAGGAAGAAGACTTCCTTTTTTTAGTTATTAAATGCTCTTGCACCAATAACGATTACTAATAAGATAAATAGGACTAATATGATAGCAGCACCATATCCAGCACCGCCACCGTATCCGTATCCTCCACCATAAGATGGATATCCAGAGTTGCAGCAGCAATTATTTCCATAACCACTATAACCACCGTAATAATACATTATAATCCCTCCCATCTAATCTAATATATTGTATTAAACTGTCAAAATAATGTTTATGAAATTCACCTATTTTTGAAAAATTGATTGTGAGATAATGAAATATATGTTATGATTAAAAGTAGAGTAGGTGAGGATATGATCAAACAAATAAGACGTAACTTACATGATTTAGATAAACCATTACTCTTTGTTACAGTAGCTTTCTTCTTGTTTGGATTATTTAATATCTTAACTGCCTCTAGTAGAGAAGCTGTTGTCAGATACGATGCTTCTATGTATCACTATTTTATTCAACAATTAAAAATGCTTTCTATTGGTTTTGTAGGATTTCTCATTATCATTAATATTGATAGCAAACATTATCCAAAATGGGCATTTTTCTTATTTATTGCAATTTTACTTTTACTGCTTTACTTGTCTTTTGCTGGAACAGAACATAAAGGAGCTAAAAACTGGGTAAATATTGCAGGTTTTTCTTTTCAACCAAGTGAATTTGCCAAACCTATCATTATTGTATCTTTAGCTTGTTTTTTTGATTTATTTGGAAAAAAACTTAAAAACAAAAAAATTGCTCACTATGACATGATTTCAGTTGTTCTGATAATCGGATTATTAATTCCAGTAATTGTATTCTTACAAAAGGACTTTGGAACCATGTTAATATTAATGACAATTTTCTTCGTAATGTTTTTTGCCAGCCCTATTTTGAGAATTGAAAAATTAAAAACTTTCTTTTTACTAATAGGACTTGGAATTGTAGCATGTTCTATGATGATTATGGTGAAAGGATATATTTTATCTCCAGCCCAAATGGCAAGATTTGATTTCTTTAATCCTTGCTCTAAATACGAGAAAGGCGGATATCAAGTCTGTAATGGTTTCATCGCTTTCAATGATGGAGGTTTATGGGGACTTGGAATAGGAAAAAGTAAGCAAAAATATTCTTATATTCCAGAACCTCATACAGATAGCGTTTTCGCTATCATAGGAGAAGAATGGGGATTTTTAAAAAGCACTTTTATCTTTATTGTTTATGCATATATTTTAAAGCGGATATTAGACCTATCAGCAAAAGCAAGTAGGGTAAGAGGCAAATTTATTTGTTTGGGAGTGGCAACTTATATATTTTCTCATATTTTAATTAACCTAGGTGGATTATTTGGAGTAATTCCTTTAACTGGAGTTCCATTACCTTTCTTATCTTATGGTGGCTCTTTTGCCATTTCCCTAATTGGTTCTCTTAGTCTTGTACAAAGAGTTCATATAGAAACAAAAAATCAAAAAATTAATGTAGGAGGAAGAATATGAAAAAAAATGGATTTACATTAGCTGAACTTTTAGGAGTAGTTGTTATTTTAGGGCTTTTGCTTCTTCTCGTATTCCCATCAGTTGTAAAAGAACTAAAAGAAGGAGAAGCGAACATTGATAGCGCAGTAGAACAGATTATTAAAAATGGGGCTTCAAATTATGTTGAAAATAACAAAAATACTTATCCATCTACCAAGAATGCAACTTATTGTATTACTTTAAGTACTTTAGTAAATGCAGGAGAAATTTCTAAAAGCTTGCTTATTGATAAAAAAGGCAATGAATTGGATTTAGGAAAAAAAGTAGAAGTTCAGATTCAAAGTGGTCAAAAAACTTATCAAATGAATGATCAATGTCAAAATAGTTAGGATTTTTTATCTATGAGCAAATATCATTTTATGAGGTGATAAAATGATACAAAAAATATTTGAGAAAAAAAGAATGTTACTAATTTTAAGTATCACTCTTTTTTTATTACTTTCTTGTTTTTTATTTCCAAAAGAGGAAGAAATTATATTAGAGGAATCATTGAAAGAAGAAACTGGAAAAGTTGTTCAAGAAGACGTTATTCAAGTAGATATCAAGGGAGCTGTTAAAACTCCAGGAGTCTATCAAATGAATAACAATTCTAGGGTTCAGGATGCTATAGAAAAAAGTGGAGGACTTTTAGAAAATGCTTATTTAAATACAATCAATTTAAGTAAAAGATTACATGATGAAATGGTAATTATCATTTATACAAAAGAAGAAATAGATCAATTTCTAAAAGAAGAAACACGAACATTAAAACAAGAGAACACTTGTATTTGTCCTAAAATAACAAATGATGTTTGTATAGAAAAATCAATTACAAATAAAGAAGAAATCAATCATACATTGAAAATATCCTTAAACCATGGAAAGAAAGAAGACTTTGAAACATTAACAGGAATAGGCCCATCAAAAGCAGAAGCAATTATAAAATATCGAAATGAGCATGGAAAATTTGAAACCATTGAAGAAATTAAAAATGTAAATGGAATAGGAGAAGCAACTTTTGAAAAGATTAAAGATCATCTTACACTCTAATTACTTTTTGCTAATTTGTTTTTTACTTTTATTATTTTATCTTTTTTATTCTTTTACATTTGTAAAATCTAAATACCAAAAAAATGATATTTCCTTTGAGGGAACTATTTTATCTAAAAAAATATACGAAAGTTATGCTATCTTAGAAATAAAGGGAAAAGAAAAATTGCTTGTCCAATATACTTTTTCTTCTATAAAATTGATACAAAACTTAAAAATAGGGGATGTTATTTCTTTTAAAGGTACTTTAGAATTGCCTAGTTCAAATAGGAACTTTTACCTATTTAATTATCAAAAGTATTTAAAAGGAAAACAAATTTTTTGGATTGCGAAAACGGATAGCATTATATTAAAGAAACCTTCTAGTGGATTTTATTTATGGAAAGATAAACTGATTCGAAAAATGGAAAAGAAAAAACAAGCCTCTTATTATTTTTCCTTTTTATTAGGGGATAGTTCTAGTTTAAAGAAAAAAAATTTATATCAAGAATTAGGAATTAGCCACTTATTTGCTGTTTCAGGAATGCATATCCTCTTTATTGCAGGTTTCCTATCAAAATTGTTTCAAAAACTATGTTCTAAAACACTAATTTCCTTTTTTCTTGTTACAGTTGTATTAACTTTCTATATTTGGTTATTATCAGATAGCGCTTCTGCTAATAGAGCTTATCTACTATATCTTTTCTCTTTCTTAAATAAATATTACAAATTACAACTTTCTTCTTTAAAATTATTGCTTTTTGTTCTTATGATTTCTATTTTTAAAAATCCATTTTGTCTCTTTCAAATAGGATTTCAATTTAGTTTTTTAATTTGCTTTTTTTTGATGCTTAAAAAAAGAGATTCCAAAGGATATATAAAAGACTTATGGATCACATCTAGTCTTGCCTTTCTTGTGAGCCTACCACTTTCTTTATACCATTTTCATCAAATTCATTTAGGAAGTATTTGCTTTAATATGATTGCGGTTCCTTTTGTAACAATCATTTTATTTCCATTATCCTTCTTGTCCTTTTTCTTTCCAATATTTGAAAATCTTTTTTGTTTATGTATTGGAATTTTTGAATTTACAATAGATAGCTTCAAAATATTTGATTTTTTAAAATTGATATTTCCAGCTTATCCAGTTTTTTCTCTTTTCTTCTATTATTTTATATTAATCTTTGGTTTTATTAAAACTAAAAAAATATTGGTTTTCTTTTTCTTACTTTTATTTTTGCACTTTCTAACTCCTTATATCAATAACTCTTATTGGGTTGATATGATTGACATAAAAGAAGGAGACGCTATTTTAATACGTTATCCTCATTTAGAAAAGACCATTTTAATTGATTGTGGAGGTAGGCTACCTTTTCAAAAAAATAGTATATCTCAAGTAGATAACATATTCATTCCTTATATGAAAGCATTAGGAGTGAAAAAAATAGACATTTTAATACTCTCCCATGGAGATTACGATCATATGGGAAATGCAATAGAATTAGTAGAAAAATTTAAAGTAGAAAAAGTAATTTTTAATTGTGGGGAATGGAATGAATTAGAACAAAATTTAATTAAAGTTTTAGAAAAAAAGAAATTAAAATACTATTCTTGCATAAAAGAACTCAAAACTGCTTCTAATAAATTGTATTTTCTAAATACAAGAGAATACGAGAATGAAAATGATAATTCAAGTGTTATTTATACAGAACTGAGTCATTACAAATTTCTATTTATGGGTGATGCAGGAGAAAAGAAAGAAAAGGAAATATTAAATAAATATAAATTGCAAGATATAGATGTACTAAAAGTAGGGCATCATGGAAGTAAAACAAGCTCTAGTGAAGAATTTATTGATAGAATAAATCCTAAATATTCTATTATTTCAGTTGGCAAAAATAACAGGTATGGGCATCCAAATCAAGAAGTATTGAAAAACTTAGCAAATTCAAAAATATATAGAACAGACAAAAATGGAGGAATCCAAATAAAACTAAGCAAGAATGGGTATCAGATGAAAACTTGTCATCCATAAGAAGACTTAAGATGTGAATTAGATAGATGAAAATGTAAAAAAGAATCAAAGTGAAACTATTGGAATTGTCATTTGTAAATAAGATAATAAAATATTGTTTCAATGAAAGAATATCAATTAATTGAATATTAAAAGATGAGTAAAAGAAGCAATCATTTTTTTGACACATATTGACTACATAAAAATATACTATTTATGAAAGAGGTAAGAAAATGAAGCAAACAGGAATATTATTTATCAAAACTGGATACGCTATAAGTAGGACATTATGATTTAAAAAATGGAGAAGAAAAAATTGAATTCTAAATCTTGTCTTCCCTGAGACACGTTACCCATATGGTGGCGTTTTATATAGATTTGAGGCATAAATTGCCTCTTTTTTGCGTTTTTATAAAAAATATTATTAAATTTTTAGGATTTTTAAAAGTTTTGTCGTATATTATTAATAGGGAGTTCGATAATATGCCTTTGATAAGTCCAGAAGAAATTAATCGCATAAAAGATAGTAATGATATCGTAGATACAATATCAAAGTATATTCCGCTTGTACCAAAAGGGAAAAACTTTTTTGGAGTTTGTCCTTTTCATGAGGACCATTCCCCTAGTATGAGTGTCTCTAAAGAAAAGCAAATCTATACTTGCTTTTCATGTGGTGCTACTGGAAATGTTATAAAATTTATTGAAGACTATGAAAATGTTAGCTTTATGGAAGCTTTAAAAATATTAGCAGATCGTGCTGGTATTATTTTATCGGTAGGAACTGTTCAAAAAAAAGGATCAGATAGAAATGCTCCACTTTACGATATTTATGATTTAAGCTCTAAATTTTATCATAATAACATTAATACTGCTCTTGGAAAGGCCGCCAAAGAATATTTAAAGCAAAGAGACATTGATGAAGCAATCATTAAAGAATTTGGAATAGGGCTGGCTTTAAAAAAACATGACATGCTGACAAGTCTTCTTACCAATAAAAAATTTGATATGAACATGCTTATGAAAAGTGGGCTTGTAGTAAGAAATGAACGAGGTTATTTGGATTCTTATTACAATCGGATTATGTTTCCACTATGGGATATTACAGGAAAAGTAGTAGGGTTTAGTGGAAGAATTTATAATGGAGAAAAAGATGCCCCTAAATATATTAATTCTAAAGAATCAGAGATTTTTAAAAAAGGAGAACTCTTATACAACTATCATCGAGCGAAGGATGAAGCAAGAAAAGAAAACAAAGTCATTATCATGGAAGGCTTTATGGATGTTATTAGAGCTTATACGATTGGATTAAAAAATGTTGTTGCTATGATGGGAACAGCAGTAACCAAAGAGCAAGCATTGCTTATAAAGCGTATGGCAAAAGATGTAATTCTATGTTTTGATGGAGATAGAGCTGGAGAAAAAGCAACTCTATCTTGTTCAGAAGAACTTTTAAAAATTGGGGTGACCCCTAAAATTATTTATTTAGAAGAAGATTTAGATCCAGATGAATATATTAGTAAATATGGAAAAGAAAGATTTTTAGGAAAACTTGAAAATCCAATTAATGTAATGGATTTTAAATTATTTTATCTAAAAAAACAGAAAAATTTGTCTAGTGAACAGGATGTCGCAAAATATGTGAGTGATGTATTAGAAGAATTGACGAAAATAGATGATGATATTCTAAAAGAATTAACTCTTCAAAAAATCAGTAAAGAATCAAAATTGGATATTGAATTTTTGAAAGCTCAATTAGCATCGAAAGAAATACCAAAAAAAGTAGAAGAAAAGAAAGATCCGAAGAAAAAAATAAATAAGTATGATAAAGCTCAAATGTATTTGTTATATTATATGTTAAGAAGCAAAGAAGTTATTCGCTTATATAATAAAAAAATTACATTTATGCCTATAGAGCGTTATCGTAATTTAGCGTTTCATATTAGTTATTACTATAAATTGAATGGAGATATTAATATTTCATCATTGATTGATCAATTTGAAGATCATAAAGAACTGATTCGAACATTAGGAGAAATAGAACAATTAAACTTAAAAGAAGATTATACATTAGAAGAAATAGAAGATTATTTAAATACGATTAAAGAATATAATATCAAAAACGGACAAGCTGAATTGCAAAAAAAATTAAAAGAAGAACGAGATTTGAAAGAAAAAGTTAGAATTGCAAATGAAATACTTGCATTAAAAGTAAGGAGAGAAGAAAATGATAAATGAAATTAAAAGTTTTGAAGAAAGAAAACAAGAATTAGTAAAAAAAGGAAAAGAAAAAGGCTTCATTAGTTATGAAGAATTGGCAGTTGCTTTAAAGGGACTAGATTTAGATGCAGATGCTTTAGATGAATTATATAATTTGTTTACTGAAAATAATATTGCAGTTGTATCTGAAGATGAAAGTGAAGGCGGAAATGGTGGAAATGTTGATAAAATTCTGTTAGATGATAATGCTTTAACCAAAGATCTAACAATTAATGATCCAGTTAGAATGTATTTAAAAGAAATAGGACAGATCAAATTACTCAGTATGGAAGAAGAACTAGAATTATCTGATCGTATTCGTGAAGGAGACGAACAAGCCAAAACGATTTTAGCAGAAGCAAATTTGCGTTTGGTTGTTAGTATTGCAAAAAGATATGTAGGGAGAGGGATGCTTTTCTTAGACTTAATTCAAGAAGGAAACATTGGCTTAATGAAAGCAGTAGATAAATTCGATGTTTCAAAAGGATTTAAATTTTCTACATATGCAACATGGTGGATTAGACAAGCTATTACAAGAGCAATCGCAGACCAAGCACGTACAATTCGTGTTCCAGTGCATATGGTTGAAACAATTAATAAGCTAGCGCGTGTTCAAAGGCAACTTACATTAGAATTGAATCGTGAGCCAAGTGAAGAAGAATTGGCCAAAAAAATGAATGTTTCTGTTGACAAAATTAGAGACATCTATAAAATTTCACAAGAACCAGTTAGTTTAGAAACTCCAATTGGAGAAGAAGACGATTCGCATTTGGGGGATTTTGTTCCAGATGAAAGGAATATGAGCCCAGAAGAATATGCAACGAATGAAATGTTAAAAGATGAAATTTCAGAAGTACTTCTTACTTTGACAGAAAGAGAAGAAAAGGTAATTCGTTTACGTTTTGGACTAGAAGATGGAAAATCTAGAACATTAGAAGAAGTTGGACAAATGTTTGGAGTTACTCGTGAGCGCATTAGACAAATTGAAGCGAAAGCTTTAAGAAAATTGCGTCATCCTTCTCGTTCTAGAAAATTAAAGGATTATATGGGGGATTAATGAAATTATCAAGACGATTACAAACAATTATAGATATGATCCCAGAAGGAGTTCGAGTGATTGATGTCGGTTGTGATCATGCTTTTTTAGACATTTATTTAACTTTAAAAGGAACCAACCGATGTATTGCTAGTGATATCAATGAAAATGTATTAAAAAAGACCAAGGAAATGATAGAAAGCTATCAGTTGTTAGATAAGATACAAATTGTTAGAAGTGATGGATTAAAAGAAATAGAAGTAAAGCAAGATGATTTTGTAGTGATTGCTGGAATGGGGACTTCTACAATTTTAAGAATTTTATCAGAAAAAGAAATTACACAAGTGATAATTCAAAGCAATAATGATTTAGAGGAACTTCGTAGAAAACTTTCTGACAATTATGGATTTTTAATTGTTGATGAGCAAGTGGTTTTTGAAAAAAATCTTTATTATGTTATTATGAAAATTCAAAAAGGAAATGTTCGTTACAGTGATAAAGAGTGTCAGTTAGGACCAATTTTGATTTCTAAAAGAGACAGTTTAACAAAAAGCTATTTTGAAGCTTTGTTAAAGAAAAAAAAGAAAATACTAGATGCTTTACCAATCGATTGCGAAGAACAAAAAAAATTTATGGTGGAGATATCATATTTGAAAGAGGTTTTAAAAGGATAATTTTGTTATCTTTTTTTATATAATTGGTGATTTTGGAAATAATAGTAAAGAAAAAACTGTTAGAAATTAACAGTTTTAAGCAAAGAAAGTAGGTCCTGCTTCATTTGCTAGAGAACTTTTTGATACAATATCAGCAGTATTTTCTGAAGAAATATTTTGTTTTATTGTTTGAGGTTTTTGTTCTTTTGTATCTACTTTTTTAAATTCATTCATAACTCTGAACATTGTTTTCGCATTTTTCATCATTGGTGATACTTGCTTTACAACTGGAATTGCTTGATTTACAAAGTTTAGTGTTCTTTGTGCTCCATTTAGGAGACTAGAAAAACTAAAACCTTTGCCTAAACCACTCCCTAATAAATTTGTTGTAGGTGCGGAAAGCGTGCTGTAAGGATATAGAAAATAAGGATTATAGTAATTCATGCTAGTACTCCTTTCTAACTTATTATATGAATTTGTCAAAAAAAGTTTTACAAAATCAAAATATGTGGTATAATCTTTATAGTATAAAAGAGTAGAGGAGATTGGAAGGTGTTCTTTTATTATGAATAAACCAGTATTATCGAGACCTTTTTTCTTCATTTTCAAGATGTTGAAACTAATAGTGTTATCACCAGTATATTTGGTAAAATATTTTTCATTAGGCTTCTTTTTTACTATGTGGTTTTTTATTTCTAATGTAGTGAATATGATAGGCTTTATTGTGATGTACCCGTCTTATATTGTTTATAAGATTGTTAGGTTTGTAGTAAATATAGTAGGAAAATTGGTGTTATTTCTATCTTATGGAGTGTATAGAATTGTAAAATTGATTTTCTTCCCAGTATTGATATTAGCAAAACCTAAGTCAAAACCAGGAACAAAGAACGAGACACTTGCAACTACAAAATCAGAAAAAGTTGTAAAAGTAGACGCAAAGAAATTAAAGAAAGCCAAAGCATTAGAAGAAAAACAATTACGAATTGAAAAGGAAAAAGAAGAAAAAGCAAGACTTGCTGAAGAACGTAAGAAAAGAAAAAAACGTGAAAATGAATCATATGTTAATGAGAATGTTACTAGAGAAAAGAAATCGTTTGGAGATAAAATTAATGATGCTTTACTTCATATGGGAAAAACTCCAAAACGTATGGTTGAGAACGTTAAAAAACGTTGGAATAATACATCTTTTGTAAAAAATGCTAAAAACAAAAAAGATATTAATCGTCAAGCATTATTGATTAATTTTGAAGGCGATGATGCCAAAAAATCTGATAAAAAGTTGATGTATGAATATGAAGGTAAAAATGCTGAAGGAAAGATTGTAAAAGGTTATTTTGAGGCCTATTCAAAAGTAGAAGTGCATTCTTTCTTATTGAGTGAAGGATTCGAAGTTTATAGTATAAAAACAAATAAATTAATTCAGTTATTACATAGTAATGCAACTGGAAATACCTCTAAAATGAAAGTGAAAGATATGATTTTCTTTTTAACACAACTTTCTACTTATATCAAAGCAGGTATTCCATTGGTTGATTCGTTAAAAATTTTAACAAAACAATTTAAAAACAAAACTTATCAACGTATATTTAGAGCAATGATTTATGACTTGACAATGGGAGAAAGTTTTAGTTCAGCTTTAGAAAAGCAAGGAAATGCTTTTCCTAGATTATTGATTAACATGGTAAAGGCATCTGAAATGACAGGAGAACTTCCAGAAGCACTAGATGATATGTCAGACTATTATACAGAAACAGAAAGAACTAGAAAACAAATGATTAGTGCTATGATGTATCCAAGTATTGTATTTGTGGTAGCAATAGCAGTAGTAACTTTTATTTTACTATATGTTGTACCAAGGTTTGTAGAAATTTACAAAACGATGGATGAAGCGTCTATTCCAGAATTTACTAGATTCGTACTTAATGTGAGTGATTTCTTACAAGCATACTTTGTATGGATATTGATTGGCTTTATTATATTTGTATTGGTAACAAGATATTTATATCATAATGTAAAAGTTATTCGTACTATGTTACAATGGACGATTATGCATTTTCCTGTATTTGGGAATGTTATCATTTATAATGAAGTTACGATGTTTACCAAAACGTTTAGCTCTTTATTAGCTCATAACGTATTTATTACGGATAGTATGGAAGTATTAAATAAAATTACAAATAATGAAGTTTATAAAATGCTAATTTTAGATACAATTACAAACTTAGCTAAAGGTGAAAAAATTTCAGAAGCTTTTAAGGATCATTGGGCGTTTCCACTTCCTGCTTATGAAATGATTGTAACTGGAGAAAAGACAGGTCAATTAGCTGAAATGATGGCAAAAGTATCTAGTTATTATCAAGATTTACATGCCAATGCGGTTACTAGAATTAAGTCTTTCTTGGAACCAGTATTAATTATTTCACTTACTGTAGTTGTAGGATTTATCGTATTAGCAGTTGTTATTCCAATGTTTAATATGTATTCTTCAATTCAAGGAATAAGTTAGCAAAAAGAGAGTAGAGGAGTAAGTACTATGGAATTATACTATGCAATTACATTCTTTATATTTGGAACTATCTTTGGTTCCTTCTATAATGTTGTTGGGTACAGGTTACCAAAAGGAGAGTCGATTTTATATCCTCCTTCCCATTGCCCAAATTGTAATCATAGATTGGGTCCATTAGAACTTATCCCTATATTCTCTTTTTTTATACAGGGAAGAAAGTGTGTTAGTTGTTATCAAAAAATTTCATGGTTTTATCCAATCTTTGAATTTAGCTGTGGTTTATTGTTCGCTATTGCTTATCTTATTTTTGGTTTATCTTTAGAACTGGTAATTGCGCTTACTTTTATTTCTATGTTATGTATTATTGTATTAAGTGATTATGAATATATGATTATTTCAGATGAAGTATTAATATTTTTTAGCATTATACTTACAGTAGAATTATTTATAAAAGATGGATTTGCTTCTACTGGAATGCATTTATTAGAAGGAGTTTTGGCATTTTTTACAATGTGGGGAATTAAAAAGCTTGGCGATTTTATGTTTAAAAAGGAGTCCATGGGTGGTGGAGATATTAAATTAATGTTTGTATTTGGATTAGTTCTAGGTTATCCGCTTTCCATTATTTCCATCTTTGTTGGATCAATTATTGGACTTCCTATTTCTTTGATTATTGTGGCAAAAAAGAGTAGTCATGAAATCCCATTTGGACCATTTTTGAGTGCAGGTGCCTTAATTTTATTACTATCACGAATTGATTTTAATTCAATTATAAAAGCGATGGAAACTTTGATAATTATGTAAAGAACCTTATTGGTTCTTTTTTATTTTAAAAGAGCATAAAAAAAGAAGCAAGTCTTTGCTTCTATAATGAATCTAAATCAACATCAGCTGCTTGCATCATAATCTCATCAATACTACGTGCAGCATTAGTAGGTGTAGAAGTTCTTTCTCTTACCATAGCGCTTCTACTTGGAGTAGAACTTTCAGATGGTCTTGCAGGTATTTCTCTAGGTACTTGCTGTGTATTGATTGGCCTTGGCTGAGTAGGTCTAGCTTGTGGTTGCTGTTGATGTGGTACTTCAGAATTTCTTGTATGATTTTCTAAATTAGGCCTTTGAATTGGACTTGTAGGTCTTGCAGGAGTAGGTCTTATAGAACCTCTATCATTTTCATTTACAGAGCGATGTGTTGAGTCTGTATAATCAAGTGCAGTTTTTAAGTCAAATGAACCTGCTAAATTATCATCATCATCTAATTCAATAAGTTTTAAAATTTCTTCAAATGTTGTTAAACCTTTTTCTACTTTTTCAAGTCCGTCTTGAAGTAATGTAATTACATCAGTATTATATACTAAACGACGTAAATCTTCTTTTCGCATATCTTGACTAATAGCGTCTTTAATCTCTTGATTAATTAATAATACTTCATGAATAGCAATTCTTCCTTTATATCCATTTCCACATTCAGGGCAGCCTTCTACAGAATAAACTTCACTTACTTCATGTCCTAATACTTTTCTAAATAAATCTTTTTCATATTGATTTGTTGGTCTTTTAGAGCGGCATTTTGGACATAACTTACGTGCTAATTTTTGTGAAATGATTCCTTCTAAAGCACTTGATAGTAAGTAACGTTCAACATCCATATCAAGCAAACGTTCAATTGTATTTAATGAATTGTTGGTGTGAATTGTTGATAATACAATATGACCTGTAATAGAAGCACGTACTGCGATTTTTGCTGTTTCAGTGTCACGAATTTCTCCGATCATGATAACATTAGGGTCTTGACGTAGGATAGATCGTAATGCAGTTGCAAAGTCTAGTCCAATTTCAGAATTGGTTTGAACTTGATTGATACCTTCGATATCCATTTCTATTGGGTCTTCAACCGTAACAATATTTGTATCTTCATTATTTAATTTTTGAAGAATAGAGTATACAGTAGTTGATTTACCACTTCCTGTAGCTCCAGTTACTAGGATAATTCCGTTAGGAACGCTAATCATTTTTAAAACCTTTTTATAATTTTCTTCACTAAATCCTAAATTTTCTATTCCACTTAAACTCATAGAGTAGTCTAAAATACGAATAACAATCTTTTCTCCTTCGCTTGTTGGTAAACAAGAAACACGAAGATCTAAGTTAACTCCCTGTAAAGTAGCTTTAATTGCACCATCTTGTGGAAGTCTAGATTCTGTAATGTTCATTCCAGAAATAATTTTGATACGCGTAACTAAGTTCTTTTTTATGGTATTAGGAACTTCAGCATAGTCAATTAGCGCACCATCAATACGAATTCTGATTTTCATGAACTCTGCATGAGGGTCAAAGTGAATATCGCTGGCACCTCTTTTGGCGGCATCAACCATAATCTCATTTACTACCTCAACAACAGGCATTTTCTCAAAATCAAATTTTTTTAACATTTAAAAATTCATCCCCTTTTATTCTTTTGGACTAGCTTTTATCCTGAAACTATTATATAATACTATTAGAATAAATTCAAGTACCGTGGGAGGAGTTTATGAAAAAATTAAATAATAAGGGGTTTATGTTGACAGAAACGTTAGTGGTTGCAACTTTTGTAATTGCAACATTGGTTTTCTTATATACACAATTTAGAACAGTAAATAGAAGTTATAGTACCAGTTTTAAATATAATAATGCAGAAGAATTATATGCACTTGGAAATGTGAGTGATTATTTAAAGCTAAATGGAATTCATACAGTTGGCTCTATTGTAGCTTCTAGTTCTGAACGCTATTTGGATATTACTGATTGTAATGGTAGTTTTTTATCAGAAGCAAATTATTGTACAGCTCTTGTAAACACATTGGGAATTAAACAGATGATTGTCACCTCTGAAAATTTAGATGAATTAAAATCTGCCATGAAAAGTAATGAACGTTTGTCAGAGAATATGAAAGATTTTATTTCTGTTATTAAATATAATAAAACGGGATCAAATTACCGAATTATTGCAGAATTTACAAATGGTACATTTGCGACAATTACTATATAAGGAGGAGTAACATGAAGAATCAAAAAGGGTTTACCTTGGTAGAATTAATTGCATCTTTTACACTTGCGCTTGTTATTATGTTTTTCTTATTCCAAATTGTGATTACTGTAAAAGAACTTTATGTATCATCTGGATTAAAAACAGAAATGTTGATTAGACAAGCCAATTTAGAAAGACAAATAGGATTAGATTTGAAGGAAAAGGCATTAACAAGCGTTGCTAGCTGTGGAACTGACTGTTATAGACTTGTCTATGGAGATAATACTTCAAAAGAATTAAAGGTAGATAGAAGTAGGAATATTGTTTCTTATGGGGCTTATCAAATTTCTATTCAAGATGGAAGTAAAATTGGTAATTTTACAATTACTAAAAATACAGTGTCTGGAGTTTCTAGTGGAAAATATAATACCATTTTATTAATTGATATTCCGATTACCAATAAAGTAGTAACAGGAAGAAACTTTGGAGTTCATATGGTTTATCAATATGATAGTAGGGTAACTAATATTGGTTTATAACAGAAGAGTCCAAAAATCAAATAAGAAAAATACCAAAATTGAAGCGAGTAAGGCATGAATGACTCTTGCTACTAAAAATGGAAAGTATTTAATTTTAGTAGTACTGATGATGCTGATTACTTGCATATGGACAGAAAGTCCGCCAAATGAAAGTATCATAGCAGTTAAGATACTTTTTAATTTTAATGGGATATTTAATACACTGACATACTTTAATCCTTGTGTCATTTCTACAAATCCGTTTAAAATGCTTTGATTATAATTGTTAAGTTGAATATTTTTATCAATAATTGTTGTGATAACTAAGAAAGTTGTTACAGTCCCTAAAATTAATAAAAGGGTTGAAATACTATTTTGAAGCGCTTTTGTTAAAATCTGGCCGAAATTAGAAGAGTTACTGATTCGTTTTTGATGCATAGAAAAAATTGCCTTTTTTAAAGATATGGAGCAACTTTTTTCTTTTGTTGGATAGAAATTTCGAAAAAGAATCCCAATGATAATATTTCCTATATAATGGCAAAGTAAAATGAGTAGTCCTACTTCTTTATTGTTTAAGAATAAAATAGAAACCGTTCCTAATATAAATAAAGGATTAGAAAAGCAGGTAAACATTAGAATTTTAGTTCCCTCTTGTTCATCAATTCTTCCTTGTTCTAATAACTCTTTTGTATATTTGGCATTGGAAGGAAATCCTGATATAATACTCATAACAAATATAAAAGCACATGAACTATTTGTTTTAAATAAACGTACCATGATAGGTTTTAATAACTCTCCACAAAGCTCAATAAAACCATAATTCATTAAAATTTCAGATAGCACAAAAAAAGGAAAAAGAGAAGGAAAAATATTGTTTTTCCATATACTAAATGAAAATGTTACCGATTCTAAAATGGCAGCACGTTCTGTTAATATTTGAATGCCAATAAAAATGAATAAACTCATTATAATAATACTAGACCATATTTTTTTCATAACTTTCTCCTTTTGGTGATATAATTTTAAAAGAGGTGAAGCAAATGTTTACTAAAGTATATGATAAAGTGAAGCAATTTTTGAGTAATGAGTGGAAATTTTTTCTTTTAATTGTTGTAATTAGTTTTATTACAATGTTTGAATTTCCATATTATATAGATACTCCAGGTGGACTTCTTGATGTATCTGATCGTATTGAAATAAAAGATAGTTATAGTAGTAAAGGTAGCTTTAATTTAGCCTATGTTTCTGAATTGAAAGCAACAATTCCAACTTTATTTATTGCTTGGCTTCATCCAGATTGGGACATTTTAAAAGAAGAAGATGTTCTTTATGATAATGAAACGATGAAAGATTTGATGTTAAGGGATCAATTACTATTACAAGAAGCAGTAGGAAATGCCACCATAGTAGGGTATCAGAAAGCAGGAAAAGAATTAACCATAAAAAATGAAAAAGTATACGTTGGATATGTTTTGGAAGAGGCTGAAACGACTTTAAAAGTAGGAGATCAAATTTTAGAAGTAAATGGAATAAAAGTAGAAAATAAAGAACAATTATCCAAATTAACTCAAACATTTAAAAAAGGAGAAACAATTGAATTAAAAGTATTGTATGAAGAGAAAGAAAAAATTAGAACTGCTACTTTAAAAGAAGTAGATGGTCGAATATTGGTAGGTATTATTCTAACTCAAATTAGTGAAGTGGAAACAAACCCAGAAATTGAATTTCATTTTAAAAAAAGTGAATCGGGTCCATCAGGAGGATTAATGACCGCACTTTCTATTTATAATATGCTTACAGAAGAAGATTTAACAAAAGGAAAGAGAATTGTTGGAACGGGAACAATTGAACTAGATGGAACAGTAGGAAGTATTGGTGGAGTGAAATATAAATTAAAAGGTGCAGTCAATAAAAAAGCTGAAATATTTTTTGTTCCAGCAGGCGAAAATTATGAAGAAGCCATGAAGTTAAAAGAAAAAAATAATTATAAAATAGAAATTATTTCGATTTCTAATATTGATGATGCGATCAATTATTTAAAAAACTTATAAAGAACTGAAAAGTTCTCTTTTTTGTATACTTGTGCTATAATCGTAGTTAGTATAGGAGTGTTGTTATGATAGAACTAAAAGGGGTTAGTAAAATATACAAAGCGAAAAAAGGAGTAAAAACAGTTGCACTTGATAATGTTTCTTTTACACTTCCAAATAAAGGGCTATTCTTTATTTTAGGAAAAAGTGGCTCAGGGAAATCGACACTATTAAATATTTTAGGTGGATTAGACAAATATGATAGTGGCGATATGATAGTTGACACTAAAAGTACAAAAAAATTTTGGGGCAAAGATTATGATTATTATCGAAATACTTATATTGGTTTTATCTTTCAAGAATTTAATTTATTAGAAGAATATAATGTTTATGATAATATTATGCTGAGTAGGAAACTTCAAAAAGAAAAAGTAAGTCAAACAGTTGTTGATGAGTTACTAAATAAAGTGGGAATTGATGGTTTAGGAAAAAGGCGGATGAACGAATTATCTGGAGGACAAAAACAGAGGGTTGCAATTGCAAGAGCATTAATAAAAAATCCAGAAATTATATTAGCAGACGAACCAACAGGAAATTTAGATGCTGAAACTGGAAAACAAATTTTTACTTTGTTAAAATCAATCTCTAAAGAAAAGCTTGTGATTGTTGTGTCACATGATAGAGAATCAGCACTCGCTTACGCAGATGGTATTATAGAAATTGCAGATGGGAAAATCATTTCTAATAGTATTCAATTATCATTAGAGGAAAATAAAGCTTTTAGAGCTAAAAAGTCAAAACTTCCGTTTTTCTCTAGTATGAAATTTGCATTTGCCAACCTAGGAAGTCATAAAGTGAAACTCTTTTTCACCATTTTATTGGTTTTTATGTCCGTTGTATTTTTTGGAACATCTAAAATCCTATCTAAATTTGATATTGAAAAAAGCCATGCGAAAACGATGGCTGAAAATAATAATGAATATGTTACTTTAAAAAAAGGAACTTATGATGACTATAATAAAAAATGGTATAATGGCGCAGATTATGTTGAATTAAACGATGAGGATATTGCTTATATATCAAAATATTTAACAAGTACTTATGTGAATAAATATCTATTAAATGAGGATAATGAAGAAATAACATTTGATATTGATTACAAGGGAATGTTTAATAATGATAAAACTTCTTCATACTATTTGATGCAACCAAACTACTTGAAATTTATAGAAACTGATGAACAATTTATCAAGCAAAAAATAATTGGAGAATATCCAAAAGCATATGATGAAATTATGATTCACAGTTATTTTGCAGATTATATTATGCAGTATGGAATTTTATTATATGAAGAAAATCCAAATCAATTTAAGAAGGAATATTATAAACCAACTAGTTATGAGGATTTTTTTGTAGGAGATAAATATTTGAAACTAGGAACAACAAAAGTAAAAGTAACAGGTATTATTTTAGATGATACAGAACCATTTCAATTTTTAAAAGAAATTCCTTATAAAGAACAAGTAGGAGTAAAAATCGAAGCCTTTTTAGGGGTTCCAACAAGCAATAATAAAATGTATGAATTTAATGCGAAAATATTAAGTAACGCAACGGATATTTATGTAGTACCAGGTTTTGTTAAAAACGTTGGTTTAAAGCCAAATACTGTTATTGATAGTAACCACTATGCTACTCAATTAAAACAAGAAGATAAGACTTATTATTTAGGAAGTCAAATGCGTCATTTAGAAAATAAAGTGAGTATATTGAATGGAGAAAAAATGACTACAATAGATTCATTGCAAAATAATGAGATTATTGTTCCAGAAAGTTATTTAGATCGAATTTCCAAAAACGAATACACAAAATTAAAGGAACAATACATTAAAGATTATAATGAGAATGTTAGAAAATTAGAAATTGAAAATAAAACTATTCGTGAGGAAAATAAAAAAGCGCAAGAAGAATATGATCTAAAATTGGAAAACGGCGAGGAAGTAGAAGAACCAATATTCAAAGAAGAAAAAGAAATTATATATAAAGATGATGATGAATTAAAGCAAGAATTTTTGAAAAACTATTTAAAAGAAAACTCTATATTAGATATTCCTGTATCTTTAATATTGTCAGCTCACCAAGGCACAAATAAACTAGGAAAATTTGAAAATTTAAAAATTATAGGGATAGAATTAGATGGAGATAATATCTATATACCTAATACAATGGCACAAGATTTCATGAGAAAAAACTATTATGTTTGTAACTTATTGATTCGAGAAAAAGATAGGAAAAAAATTGAAGAACTATTTATAAATTTTCCATATGATGATGCGAAATATTTAAGTATTACAACTTATTCTGAAAATATTTCAACAATTAGTTTGGCATTGGGAAACCTTGCTTTTATTGCAAAATATGCAAGTTATATATTTGGTTTTTTTGCCTTTATTCTACTTACCAATTTTATTGTAAATTCAATTTATTATAATAAAAAAACAATTGGAATATTAAGAGGATTAGGTGCTAGAAAAAAAGATGTTTTCAAGATTTTCTTAAACGAAGGTCTTATTATCGGAGTTTTTTCATTAATTTTATCAATTACAACTTTATATATTGCCATATACATAACAAATAATTATATATCAAGCCATTTATTTTTCCATATCGATTTTATTATATTTATGCCAGAAAATTTATGTATTATTATTGGTAGTGTACTTGCTATTATCTTTGTATCTTCACTATTTACAGTTAGAAGAATAGCGAAAATGAATCCAGTAGATGCTATATTAAATAAATAGGTATTTAAAAACAAATCATATCAATTTTTTTGAGGGTTTGTTTTTTTTGTTATAATACATTTATTAAGAAAGGGGTAATCTAAATGACTTTTTTAGAACTTAATGATGAAAATATTAAAGCAATTGCAGATAAAGTGATTAATCATACTTATTATGGAGATGAAAAACGTATTATTCATGATGTCTTTCACCAGTTTAAATGCAATAATAATTTAAATGAAATTGCTATAAAAATAGCAATCGTTGATTTAACAAGTTCTACTCATTTATCACAAAGACTGTTATTCAATTTATGCTGGAATTATAAAGAGAATGTTACCTCATTATAGTAAAAAAGTAACTGCATATCAAATTGAAACGTGGAGAAAAAATTTCAACTATGAAGCTTTTAATGATTGCATTACAAATTTATTAGAAGAAAAAAATGTTCATGTCAAATATCGACGTAGAATGCTTGATTATTTTATGTGGTATCCAAATAGAAAAAATCAAAATTTGAGTGAACATAATGTAGCTTTATAAAGAGGAGTATTAATTTTTTTGCAACTATGTTATACTAATGGCGTTGAGGAGTGAATGTATGGGAAGAAAATTATTGATAACAACTATTATTTTGACATTTTGTTTTTCTTGGGTAGGGTGTCAAAAAAAGGATATTCCAAGTGAATTTGGAAAGGACAATCAAGAAGAAAAAGTAAACTATAGAATTATAGAACCAGCTGAACTAAATGAAATAGATGGAGTTTTAATGAGAATAAAAAAAGACACCTTAACTAGAATAAGTGCAACAATTGTTATTTATGATTATACCAATGATGATAATATTTATGGTCAAGCTTACCGAATTGATAAAAAAGAAAACGGGAAATGGACATCTTTAAAAACATTAGATGGAAAAAATTGGACAGAAGTAAACTGGATTTTAATAGGGTATCATGTTGATGAACATGATCGATTAGAACTAAATATTGGTTGGAAAGATATGTATGGCACATTACCAAATGGAGAATATCGAATTGTAAAAGACACTTCAAAGCAAGGTGAAATGAAACATTACGAATTTTCTGTACAATTTATTATTGAATCATAGAAAGCAAGAAATTCTTGCTTTTTTGTAAGCTTAATTTGATAGAATAAAAAGAGAAATTATTGTATCCTGAAAAAGGAAAGGAGGACATTATGAACCTAGGTGAGAAAATAGTCAAAATTAGAAAAGACAATGAGATGTCTCAAGATGATTTAGCTGAAATTTTAAACGTTGCAAGACAAACTGTTTCAAATTGGGAAAACTCTAAAAATTATCCTGATATTGAAACATTGATTGAACTTAGTGATAAATTTCATATTTCTTTAGATGTCTTATTAAAAGGAGATAAAGAAATGGTTTATAAAATGGATAAGAAAATGAAGAATGCAAAAATTTTTAAAACTGTTACACTTGTTTTACTTTTAATATTACTTTTTGTAAGTGTTATTTTTGGGTTAAATTATCGAATGAAAAAAGAAAAAGAGAGGAAAGTAGAACAAAAATATAATACGCTTATGAAGAATATTGATAAATTAGGCTTTGAAAAGGATGGAATTGGCTTTGCGTTTATCAAAGAAGATGGAATTATTTATAGAGTTTTTATAAAAAAACCATTATCAGAAAATAATGAAATAAGCGCAAATACAATAACTTTTAGTGATGAAGAAGCAATTTCTGTTGACTATGATGGAAAAATAGCAAAAGTGACATATTTAAATGAGAATAAGACAACTGTTTATTGCGATCAATTTGGTAATTTATTTAACGAAGCTCAAAATAAAAATTCTATAGAGATTTATGATAAATATCAAGATAGAACGATTTCTATTGTCACTAGGATGGTAGAACTATTTGATAACATTTACAGATAGCATTCAACAAAATAAAATTCATGAAATAAAAGAGAAAAAATAGACTTCTCTTTTATTTTTGTGTTAAAATAAGAACAGGTGAGACCATGAAATGTAGTGAAGTAGATTTAACAAAAGTAACGCCAGCAATGAGGCAGTATTTAGAAATAAAAGAAGCAAATCCAGATGTTGTTTTGTTTTTTAGACTAGGAGACTTTTATGAAATGTTTTTTGAAGATGCAATTACAGTATCTCGGGAGTTAGAATTAACTTTAACAAGTAAAAATGCAGGTTTGGGAGAAAAAGTTCCAATGAGTGGAGTTCCCCATCATGCTGCTAATGTCTATATTGATAAACTGATTGAAAAAGGGTATAAAGTTGGAATCTGTGAACAATTAGAAGATCCCAAATCAGTAAAAGGAATTGTTAAAAGAGGTTTAATTCAAATTGTTTCTAGAGGAACTATTTTTAATAATGAATCACTAGTAGAAAATGATTTTAATTATATTGGAAGTATTTTGGATTTTGGTCATGCATATGCTATTGCGTATGCAGATATCTCAACAGGAGCAATCTATGCAGAATTAGTGGAACATAATGCAAGTAAACTCGTGAGTGAAGTTGTTAATATCGGATTAAAAGAAGCGATTATTAGTGATAAAGTAGATAAGGCTATTGTGTCTATGCTTAAGAACCAATTTAAAATTTCTGTTTCTATTTCTGATGCAATTGATGAATTAGAAGAATATGGATATATCTATGAAGATATTGAAGATATGCGTTATATTGAGGCAGTAAAACATTTACTTACTTATGTAACAAATACGCAAAAAAGAAGTTTGTCTCACTTACAAAAAGTAGTTATTGAAGAACAAAAAAATCATTTAAAAATGGACATTCATACCAAAAGGAATTTGGAATTAACTGAAACTTTACGTTTAAAACAAAGAAACTTTTCTTTGATTTGGCTACTTGATAAAACCAAAACGGCAATGGGAGCTAGAATGTTAAAATCTTTTATTGAAAATCCTTTGGTAGATAAAGATGAGATTAATCGAAGATATGATGTAGTAGAAATTTTATTAAAAGAATTTATTTTAAAAGAAGATCTGTGTGCTGCTCTTTTTGAAGTTTATGACTTAGAACGTTTGAGTGGGCGTGTGGCGTTTGGAAATGCGAATGCTAGAGACTTGTTACAATTAAAAACTTCATTAAAAGTATTACCAGCAATTCATGATATATTAGAAAAAATTGGCTTTCATGAAAATATAGAAACATTAGATGACTTATATCAATTATTAGAAAACAGCATTTATGAAAATCCACCTTTATCTATTAAAGAAGGATACTTAATTAAAGAAGGATATAGTTCCGAACTTGATGAACTAAAAAATCTAAGAAAAGGTGGCAAAGATTTTGTAGCTAGATTTGAAGCTGAAGAAAAAGAAAAAACTGGTATCAAGAATTTAAAAGTTGGATATAATAAAATATTTGGTTATTATATTGAAGTTTCTAAAGGAAATGTATCTATGGTAAAACCAGAGTATGGATATGAAAGAAAACAGACACTAACAAATTGTGAACGTTACATTAGTCCTGTATTAAAAGAAAAAGAAGCATTAATTTTAAATGCAGAAGAAAAAATTATAGAATTAGAATATACACTTTTCTCTGAGATCAGAGAGAAAATTAAAAGTTATATTCCTAGATTGCAGAAAATTTCTAAAACCATTAGTGAAATAGATGTATTGCAGTCTTTTACAACTGTTACAGAAGAAAATAATTATGTTAGACCAATTTTAACAGATGAAAAAGTGCTTGAAATCATTGATGATAGACATCCAGTTGTAGAAAAAGTAATTGATGGTGAATATGTTCCAAATGACATTTTGATGGACAAAGATACTGACATTTTACTAATTACTGGACCAAATATGGCTGGAAAATCTACATATATGCGTCAGCTGGCAATTACAGTTATTATGGCTCAAATAGGATGCTTCGTTCCAGCGAACAAAGCAGTTCTTCCAATTTTTGATCATATTTTTACTAGAATTGGTGCTAGTGATGATTTAGTAAGTGGAGAATCCACTTTTATGGTAGAAATGATGGAAGCCAATCATGCTATTAGTAATGCAACTGAAAATAGTTTGATTTTATTTGATGAGCTTGGAAGAGGAACGGCAACTTTTGATGGAATGAGTTTGGCGCAAGCTATTATTGAATATATTCATGATAACATTCACGCAAAAACTTTATTTTCAACTCATTATCATGAATTGACAGATTTGGAAAAGAATTTAAAACATTTAAAAAACATTCATGTTAGTGCTCATGAAGAAGACGGAAATATTACATTTTTACATAAAATTAAATCAGGTAGTGTTGACAAAAGTTATGGAATTCATGTTGCAAAACTTGCAAATCTTCCTGATAGTCTTATTAAAAGAGCCAATCAAATTTTGGATGTTTATGAAAATACAGAAAAGAAAAGGGATATTAAAATCCAGGAATCACTACCAATAGATGAATTAGTAATTCCACAAAAATCTAAAATAGAAGAAGAATTAGAACAAATTAATCCAATGGAGGTTACCCCATTGGAGGCACTAAATATTTTGTATCGTTTAAAAAATGAAGTAAAGGGTAAAATAAATTCGTAGAATAATGGAGGGGAAATATGAAATTATTAGAAAAAGAAAATTGGTGGATATGGCTTATTTTAGCTTTTTTATCAGGAGGAACAAGCGTTCTTGTATTAGGGGCTTTATTAGATATATATGATAAAGAGGCGTGGTATTATAGGTGGACTAGAAAATTACCAAAACCATTATTGATCATAGGAATTTTCTTATTTGGAGTAACAGCACTTATCTCCGTTTTTGCACTTCCATATTTATCATCTTTTGATATTAGTAAGTTTAATCTTGGAGTTGCAATTGGGATTTCTGTTATTTCTATTATTTACATGATAATAGAAATCGTGTTAGTTGTTTTTCAAATTCAAATTGTGTGTGAAGTAAATGCAAGACTAGGTACTCCAGGAAGTGAAATTTATTTATCACCATATATTTGGATTTTAGGGCTGATTATTCCAATAATTGGTTGGATTATGATATTAGTGATGACTTTTTATCTACAAATATGGTATTTGGTAATGTTATATCGAGGTATTGATATTAAATGAAAAGAGGAACTGTAAAGTTGCTTTTTTCTTTTGATTTTTTTTGACAAAGAAAACTATCTATAGTATAATGAATAAAGTTAGAATAAAAGGTATGGAGGGGTAAGTATGGTAAGTAATTCCAAAGTTATTTATCTACAAAAAGAAGATGGAAGAAGCATTAAAGCCTATGTAGTTAGTTATTTAAAACAACAAATAACAGGAAAAACATATGTAATTGTTGCCAATCAAAATGGGCAGAATGCTAAAGGATATGAGGTAGTAGAAGGTCAAGCGGTCATTCTTTCAAAGGAAGATAGCGCAATATTCAAAGGATATAAAAGTAATCCTGATTTTTTGGATGTTACGAATGAATTTGAAGATGGCATTGCGTTAGAATTAGTAAAAGAAGCCAAAAAAGAAGAAAAAGTTGATGTTGTTTATTATGTTTATGACAATCGTACATTAAATGCGTATAGAGCTTCTTTGTCAACAACAAATACTTTATCTGATATTCATTTTTTAAAGACTTGGGAGGGTATTAGTGAAGAGGAGATCGCTCGTATTGTGAATGAAAATCAATATCCTGAACCTGCTTTTGTTGTATATGACAAAAAAAATGATTTAGAGTATGGAAATGATGGCACATTAACCCCTTTAAAATGGACCGCTGTTAGTGACATTCCTTATGAAGGAAGTATGGATGTGTATGATTTGTCTATAGAAGAGCATCCTGAAATAACTGAGCTAGCTTCTGCTTCTTCTAGTGTTGTAGAACCAGAAAGTTTTATGGAAGAACTAGACACTAGCTTTGAAGAAGATTCGGCCCATAAAGATGCAGGAACAGAGGAAAGTTCTCGGGGAGATTTTGTTGACTTTGATTATATTATTTTTTATGTTTATGACCAAAATGTTGTTAAAAAATATAGCGCACTTCTAACAAAAGTAACAGAGGATAGCATTGAAGTAAAAGATATAAAAACAGTTGAAGTAATTACTGGAGCAGCCAACTTGGATATAAATCAATTCTTGGCTGGAGAAGAGGTTGCTCTTGGTTCATATTTTGTAACTTATGATGATTATAATCCAACAATTGAAAATATCAATGGAAAATTAGTTGCAGTAGCAACTTTGAGTAATGTAATTTGTAAAACTGAGGAGATGAATGTACAAGATTTTGAAGAGCAACCAGAGCCAGAAATGGAAGCTACTGAGAATTTGGCGGCAAAGAAAATTTTAGTATTTAATGGAGATATTGATGTTTATGACAATCAAACGCATTATACTATTTGGGGATGTTTTTGTACAGTTTTATCCGAAGATCCCCTTAGTGTTATTCCAGAAAAAAATGGAATAAAAACAGTTATATATGAAGATGAGAAGTCTTCTTCGATTAATGAAGTTTGTCAAAAATACCAAGATTTATATCCAGGAATTTCAGTTTATTTGACAAGTGCAGAAATAAAAGGAAGCAATGCGATCACAATTGATGAATATACAAGCTTTCAACCTCAATCTAAAATGGAAGAAGGAAGCTTATTAGAAAATGGAAGAAAAGTATTAACCGAAGAAGAAATGATCGCCAAAAGAGAAAAAGAGTTGGAAGACTTAAAAAAAAAGTAATAAGCACTGGTAAAAATACACCAGTGACGGAAGAATTTTTGAGCGTTTGTCCAAACGATTTAGAGTTTGCAAGTTATTTAAGAATGCTAGAAAGTGCTGGCGTTACCAAAGAGCATATGAAAGCAACAGGACTTCTAGAACAAATTGAAGAACGAAAAAAAGAAGCTCAAAAGAATAGGGTGCTATCAATTGCTTTTAAAAATTGTTTGCAAGTTAATGCAGCAAATCTAGAAATGCTAAAACAAATTGAGAAGTTTGAAAATTTAGGATTGAAACCAGAAGAAATCATAGCTACTTTGGGTATTCCAGATGTTGTTTTAGCACAATTACAGTTAGGTCCTTTTGACCTTAATGAGGGTAAAGAAGAAAGGAAAAAGTAATATGATATCGCTTTTTTCTTTATTTTTACTGAGGAGAGTCATATGAAACAAATGAAGCAAGAAGCCTTAAATCATTATACTAAGATTATTGAAGAAATGGATAAATTAAACATGACGAAAGAAGAACAAATTGAGTATTTAAAATCCCGATTATTATATTTAGAATATAAATCGATGAGAAAAAATAAGATTGAGAAATTGTTATTTTTGGGCTTTTTTTTCGTTTTAATTGGTTTTTATTTGATTTCTATAAAACTTTATTTACTAGGTTTTCTTTGTATGTTACTTCCAGGAATTTATATATCGTATAAAATTATTACTTTTGCAGAAGAAAATAGTGAGAATATGAAAGAGAGTGAAAGAAAAAAATTAGTGTCTCTTTTGAATTCTAATTTAGAATAGGAAAGTTCCTATTTTTTCTTTTGTTTTTATTTTATTTATGATAAAATTAAAAAAGGTGATGATAAATGGAACAAATGACTAGAAGTGAGCTTCGTGTAAAAATTATGACAATTTTGTATCAAATTAATATTTATGCAAAGAATAAGATTGACTATCAAGTAGAACATGTTATCAAAGAAGTTTTAGAAGTAGAAAATGAATTTGTAAAAGATGTTGTTTATGGAGTTATTACTTATCAGAATGAAATTGATGCAATTGCAAATCGCTATTTAAATAATTGGACAATAGATCGTTTAGGAAATACAGATCAAGCAATTTTGAGAATTGGAATTTATGAACTTTTATATACTTCAACTCCAGAAATTGTAGCAATTAATGAAGCGATTGAACTGGCAAAATCTTATAGTGATGATGAAGTTCGCAAAATGATTAATGCAGTATTAGACAATGTTTATCATGATAAGGAGAACAAGAATGAATCAAGATAAGTATTTAACAGTTAGTGCTGTAACAAAATACTTAAAATTTAAGTTTGATACAGATGAACATTTAAGAACGGTTTTTTTAAAAGGAGAAATTTCTAATTTTAAAGCTCATACAACTGGTCATTTTTATTTTTCTTTAAAGGATGAAGGAAGCAAAATTAATGCTATTATGTTTAGTGCAAATGCTAAAAAATTAAGTTTTGTTCCTGCTGAAGGAATGAAAGTTTTGGCCACTGGAAGGATCAGTGTTTATGAAGCAACAGGAGGATATCAGATTTATGTAGAGCAAATGGAACAGGATGGATTAGGGAACTTATATGTTGCTTTTGAAAAACTAAAACAAGATTTAGCAAAAGAGGGGTTGTTTGATCCAGCACATAAAAAGTCAATTCCTAAAATACCAACTCGAATAGGGATTGTGACAGCTCCGACTGGTGCGGCAATTAAAGATATATTATCAACAATTAAAAGGAGATTTCCAATTTGTGAGACAATTCTTTTTCCAGCACTTGTTCAAGGAGAAAATGCAGCTAGTGATATTGCTGCTAAAATAGATATGGCATCTCACTATGAGCTGGATACTTTGATTATTGGAAGAGGAGGAGGCTCTATTGAAGACTTATGGCCGTTTAATGAAGAAATCGTTGCTAGAGCTATCTATTATTCTCCAATACCTATTATTAGTGCCGTAGGACATGAAATTGATTTTACAATCAGTGATTTTGTTTCAGATTTAAGAGCGCCTACTCCAACAGGTGCTGCAGAAATAGCAGTTCCAAATATGATTGATTTATTAAATCATCTAGAACAATTAAAAATTCGTTTGAAAGAAAGTATTTTAAAAAAAATAAATTATAATAGTCTATATTTAGATAGTTTAAAAAATTCTTTTGTGTTAAAAACACCAATGGTAATGTATGAAAATAAAAAGCAAAAATTGGATCTTATACAATCTAAGCTAAGTTCTTTGGTAATACATCAATTAGAAATATCAAAAAAAAATTTGGAATACATTAAGAATAATCACATTTTATTAAAACCGCAAACGATCTATGAACCTTACCAAAAAAACTTAGACCAAATAATAGAAAAATTAGAGTTGCTTAATCCACTCAGTGTTTTAAAAAGAGGATATACATTAACATATCAAAATGGTCATTTGATAAAAAGTGTTTCTGATATTAAGGAAGAACCATTAGAATTAAAATTCCAAGATGGAATAGTAACTGTAAAAAAAGTAAAAGTGGAGGAATAATATGGCAGAGAAAGAAAAAAAATTTGAAGAAAAAATCAAAGAGTTGGAGACAATTATTAGTGAACTTGAAAACGGAAATACTGATTTAGAGGATTCTATCAATAAATATACTAAAGCAATGAAACTTGTAAAAGAATGTGATGAGAAATTAAAATCTATTGAAGAACAAGTAAATAAGATTGTTTTAGAAAATGGAGAATTAGAAACTTTTGAAATAGAATCTTAGTTGTTTAAAAATACCATTTTGGTATTTTTTTGTATTCATATTTGAATTCATTTTCTTCATAATAAAAATGTAGTCTGTAGAACGAAGGAGAGATTTCAAATGTTTTTTAAAAAATTTAAAAAATCATTCCTTTTACTTCTTCTTTCATTATTTATCATACCAATAAACGCTTTTGCTTATTCAGATTATTTAATAGCTGGGGGAGAAAACATTGGAATAGAAATCCATTCCAAAGGTGTGATGGTTGTAGGCTTATATCAAGTAGAAAATAAATATCCAGCAACAGAAGCAGGGCTAAAAGTAGGAGATATTATAACAACAATCGAAGGGGAAAATGTTTCATCTGTAGAAGACATGGTAAAGAAAATAAGTTCGAATAAAAAAGATGGAACTATTCAAATTGGCTATTCAAGAGAAAATGAACAAAAAGAAACGAACTTAAAATTATACAAAGATGAAACAGGTGTATATAAGACTGGTCTTTATGTTAAAGATAGTATTACTGGGATTGGTACATTAACTTTCATTGATCCATCAAATAAGATATTTGGTGCCTTGGGCCATGAAATTATTGAAAAATCAACAGGCAGAGTTTTAGAGATTAAAGATGGAAAAATATTTGAGTCTAATGTTACTAGTATTACACCAAGTAAAGATGGCGTCCCTGGAGAAAAAAATGCAGAATTCCATTATGAGAAAGTCAATGGTACAATTAGCGAAAATACAACACAAGGTATTTTTGGAACTTATACAGGAGAAATAGATGGAAAAACAAAATATAAAGTTTCAAAACCAGATGAGATAAAAAAAGGAACTGCGAAAATATTGACAGTGCTTGAAGATAAAACAATTAAAGAGTATACGATATCTATTACCAAGATTGATAAAAACACAAAGCAGAAAACTAAAAATATAGTATTTGAAATTACAGATCAAGAGTTGTTGCAAAAAACAGGCGGTATTGTGCAAGGAATGAGTGGTTCTCCAATTATTCAAGGTGATTCTATTATTGGTGCTGTGACACATGTTGTGATTGACAATCCTCAAAAAGGGTATGGTATTTTTATTACGAATATGTTAGAGGAAGCAGAAGATTAAGAAGCAAGCTAGCTTGACTTCTTTTTACTTGAGAAAAAATAAGATCTATATTATAATATTACCCAGGAAGTGAATGTTTATGTTAAAAGAATTTAAAGAATTTATTTCGAGAGGTAATGTCCTTGATATGGCAATAGGTGTTATTATTGGAGGTGCTTTTGGCAAAATTGTAACATCTGTTGTAAATGATTTATTAATGCCTTTAATTGGTATTGTATTAGGTGGTTTGGATTTCTCTAATTTATCATTTAAAATTGGTTCTGCAGAAATTTTATATGGATCATTTATTCAAAATGTAGTAGATTTCTTAATTGTGGCAGCTTGTATTTTTATTCTTATGAAAATTATCAATAAGTTAACTCACAAAGAAAAGAAAAAAGAAGAGAAAAAGGTTCCAGCTAAAGCAGATGACATAGTATTGCTAGAAGAAATTAGAGATTTATTAAAAGAAGCAAAGAAGACAAAAAAAGCAGCGAAATAATCGCTGTTTTTTATATAAATAATAAAGAAGAAATATACATTGCTATTGTAGCAATTAATAAAAGGATAACTCCAATTTTTTTAAAATTAATGTTTACTTGTTTTCTTGATTTATTCTTTTCTTTAGCCATGAAATCACCTCATATAAGTATTATAATATAATTTTTTGTTTTTTGGAATATCTTTTTTTTGCTTTCATATGCTTAAGTGAGGTGGAATTGATGAAGAAAGAAATGGACAAGTTAAAAAGTAAAATTAGAACAAGCAAAAAATTCACCATATTTTTAGTTGTATTATTATTAGTTGGAGTAGTAGCTGGGACTTTATTTATTACAATTTTATCTTCGACAGACAAATCTTTAGTCAAAGAGTACATGAATTCTTATATGTCAAGTATAGAAAAAGATAAAATCAATTATTTAGCGCTTTTTTGTAATTCTTTTTTGAAAGAATTCTTAATTGCTAGTGTGATTTGGTTACTTGGAATTTCCATTGTTGGTATACCTGCAATTTTATTTTTATTTTTTAAAGAAGCTTTTGTATTGGGCTTCTCAATAGGAAGTTTGTTGTTTGTTTATAAGGGAAAAGGATTGCTTTATGCATTATTTTATATTTTTCCTTGTCAAATTTTAAATATTATTGCATATGGTATTTTATTAATGTATGCTCTTTCTGTTTCTATGAAGATGATTGAAGCAGTATTTAGACATAAAACAATAGATTTTAAAACGATTATGGGAAAATATTCAAAAGTATTAGGAATTGTATTGATTTTATTCCTTGTAAGTTCATTGTTGGAAACTTTTTTACTACCAAACATTTTAAAGTGGTTATTATCAATTATTAAATAAGTAGTAAAAGAAAAAAAATAATGATATAATATGATTGGTGAGTTTTATGAAGAAAGTAGTCATTGGAATGAGTGGTGGAGTAGATAGTAGTGTAGCCGCAATTTTATTAAAGCAACAAGGTTATGAAGTGATTGGTTTATTTATGAGAAATTGGGATGCGGCTTTAAATAATGATATTTTAGGGAACCCAACATTAGAAGAAAATATTTGCCCTCAGGAACAAGACTATAATGATGCATTAAAAGTGTGTGAGCAAATTGGAATTCCATTACACCGCATTGATTTTGTAAAAGAATATTGGGAATATGTATTTACTTATTTTTTGGAAGAATTAAAACAAGGGAGAACGCCAAATCCAGACATTATGTGTAATAAATATATTAAGTTTGATATGTTTGTGCAAGAAGCTGAAAAATTGGGTGCTGATTATATTGCGACTGGTCATTATGCTAGAATTTTAGATGGGAAACTAATGAAAGCAGTTGACCATAATAAAGACCAGACATACTTTTTGTCTCAACTATCTAAAAAGCAGCTTTCAAATGTTTTGTTTCCAATCGGAGAATTGGAAAAAAGAGAGGTTCGCAAGATTGCTGATGAATTTGGATTAATAACTGCTGCCAAAAAGGATTCTACAGGAATATGTTTCATTGGTGAACGTAATTTTACTAAGTTCCTAGAAAATTATTTACCAAATATTCCAGGAGATATTATAGATATTGAAACAAATACAGTAATAGGAAAACATATCGGATTAATGTATTATACAATTGGACAGCGGAAAGGGCTTAATTTAGGTGGAAATCATGATAGAGTGTTTGTAGTTGGAAAAGATTTATCAAAAAAGGTTTTGTATGTGGCACATGGAGATGATAATTCATATCTTTTTAGTGATAGCGCTATTATAGATACTATTAATTGGATTAGTGATGAAAAACCAAAGAATTGTTTGGCAAAATTTCGATATCGGCAAAATGATAATCCTGTAGAAATGGAATACCTTGATGATAATCATATTTTAGTTAAATATCCACAAGGAGTAAAAGCAGTAACTCCAGGGCAAGCGTGTGTCTTTTATGCCGAAAATGGAGAATGCCTTGGTGGTGGATTAATTAAGGAAATAAGAAAAGAAGGGGAGAAACTTTGGTATTTATAAAGTAGGGGAGGAGATTGTCACTTTCTCTACTCTTTTTTTGTTCTATACTTTTTGTTTACACTTGACATTTGACATAAAAGTGATAGAATGATAATAGGAGGGTTGATATGATGAACAGATTAAACGAAATCTTGCATGAATTAGGAATATCAAAAGTAAAATTAGCTAAATTCTTAGGAGTTTCCAGACAAATGATTTATAATTACTTGGAACTAGATGATATCAATAAATGGCCAAAAGATAAAAAAGTACTATTATTGAATTTGCTTGGAATTAAGTCTCCAGAAGAATTAGAGAATATAAAAGTAGACACAGACTATATTATGGATGTAGAAGCTAGAATCAACAACTTATTTGAAAGCACTCAAAAAAATATTGCAAATGAAACAAATTCTATTTATAATGGATTAAATAAAAGACAAAAAGAAGTTATGGTAAATATTGTCGATTTGATGAAAGAACGTTTGGAAGATGATAAAGATGATGAGGCATATTATACTTTTAAATATTTGTATCATTTTTTACAGTCTTTGGATACTTCAAAAGAATTAAAGTATGTTTTAGCATATGTTGCAAAGGCAACTGGATTTGTAAAACCTCTGGAGTTTGTATTTGAAGAAAACGAACAATTTATTTTTGAAAGTATTTTGTTTTCTGCTTTTACATTGTATAATGGGGGAGGTGCTTCCAAAACTAAAATAGCAGAGACTCATAGACGTTTTGTAGCTCAAATTGAACACAAAAATGAAGAAAGGATGAGCCGCACTTTAGAATTGAATACAATTAAAGTTCAGGCTTTAAAAGAACTTGGATATACTGAGATTAACGAAAGAAATGCAGCAGAAATATTTGAAAAAATTGCTGAAATTCAATCAAGAAAAGTTGGACAATAAACACTACATTTTGTAGTTTTTTTTATGTCACTTCCCCTACTTTATTTTTTGAATTTTAATAGTAGAGTAGTGTTATTTTTAACGCAAAAAACTATTAGTAGATGATGGATTATAAAGATAAAGTACTTAAAATGAAGTTATATAGAATAATAATTTCAGTATAATTATAGATATTTCTTTTCAATATAATAATGTATTAAAGCAAATGAAAAGAATTTATCTTTTGAAGGATAATTATATTATTGATTTTTTAATGTTATAATATACAAAGCTAATTATGGTTATTATTTGTGCTATTTTTAATCCACTAACAACTTTCTATAATGTATATTATGTTAACTTCTTTTGATAAAGAAAATTATTTCTTTTGAAGCTTATTTATAATCATTGCTATAATATTACTCCAACTATCTTCATATTTATTTTTTTTAATGTTATATAAATGATTTTTAGCAATAATAGCTAGTTTATATTCTTCTTTTTTTGCACGTTTCTTTTTAGATAAAATATCATATAAAAAATCAATTATGTATTTACACGCTAAAAAAGTGATTAAAATTATGACAATACTAAAATATAAAGCGCTTTCATCTATATTATTAGCATTATTTTCGGACATGGATGGAATAGCAAATAAATAAGAACAAATTAAGGGAAAAATTATTGAAGAAAAAAAGCTATTTTCTCCAGTTTTATTGTTTATACAAATTAGCTCTAAAAATTCCTCTATGTCATGGTTATAGCTTTTTTTATATTTTTTTAAACAGTGAAAAAAGATTTGCTCGTCTGCTTTAAACTTATTCTTTTGGTTTTTATTTATATAGTAATACCAAATGGATTCCCCTGCTTTTAACCATATCGCTACCCCAATAAATAGAGACATTATTTTAGCATAAACATCACCTATATTGAATTTGTTCCAATCTAAAATAATATGTATTGTCATTCCTAGAATCATTATGATGATTGAAATGATAACAATATTGATTGGATTATCATATTTATCCATTATAACTGTTTTCTTTTTATATTCTTCCCACCAATCTTCATGTATCATTTTTATCACCTACTCTCTTTTATTTGAATTTTGTCAATTTTATTATGTATAATAATGTTTATAAAAATTGAAAATGCAACAATTATAAGTGGCGTTAGCCATTGAAGCATAGATTTATCGAGAATGCCAAAAAGAATTGCTAGCACACTTGTGAAAAATGTAAGCACATTGATTGGGGTAATAAGATAAATGTTTTTATAGTTGTCAATTAGCCTAGATAAAAATTCTACAGTTTCATAATTTATAGTAATTGTTTCCCTTTCTAATTTAGCTAAATTTTTACTTTTTAGAAATTCTTTGATTTCAATTAAGACTTTATCATCAATATTACAGTCTTTTATGATTTCAGAATCACTAAATTCTTTTTTTAAATTTTTATAATATTCATTTACAAAATAGTTAAAAGTCTTATAAAAGCTTATTTTGTTTTTATTTATAGTCTTATTTATCTTTTTACTTTTTTTCTTATCTTTCAAATATGATTTTAAATGTTTCTTTTCTAGTTCAAGCATAAAACTCACCTCTTAATTTTTTATTATAGCACAAATATAACAAAAACGAACATAATTTCATCATAAAAAAAATCAGAAACTTATTGAAAGCTTCTGATATTATTCCTCATATAATGAATGAGTAATATTAATAATAAAATCATAAAATCCCCTTTTTTCTTTCGAGAGGATATTATAACAGAAATTTAAAAAAATGCAAATTGATTAAAATCGTTCCAAATTCTACCACTTCCCTACTCTTTGCATAATTCACTCATAAGCAATCCATAATACTAATGGGTGATGAAATATGGCAAAGAAAAATATGAAACAGTCTAATAAAGCATCTGTAAAGAACTGTAAGAATAATAATGTTAGTAATGCTAACAATAATGCAGTAACTGATGCTAATAGTAATAAAGTTTCAAACAAAGCCAATAATGAAATTGGTTTTGATGACGCTGAAGACCATTCGTTTGAACTAGATGAAGATAATGGCGATTCTTTTAGACTAATATAGGTAGTCATACCTAAGAAAGAGTTTTCTCTTTCTTTTTTTTAAAAACAATAATGATTCATTAACATAACTCCAACACCTAATCCAAAATAAAGCAAAGATTTTTTTTCAAAATGATAATTCAATGAAGTTGGCAATAATTCATTTAATGAAATATGTATCATAATGCCAGCAATCGTAATATATATCATTCCCATAATAGATTCTGTAATTATGCTTCCTAACAAGAAAAATGCTAATAAAGCACCAAATAGTTCAGACATTCCAGAGATAAAAGTATAAAATATGGCTTTTTTATGGCTTTTAGATGCATAAAAAATAGGAATTGAAATACTGATACCTTCTGGGATATTGTGTAGCGCTATAGCAATAGAAAGAGAAATTCCGAGGGACAAGTTGTGAGAACTGGTAATGAATGTTGCGATACCTTCAGGAATATTATGAATGATAATGGCGAGCATGGAAATAATTCCTACTCGATATAACTTTGAATTGTTTTTAGAAGATTCTGGCAAATAATGATTGATAGAAATTGAAATTAAAATGCCAATGAGTAAAAATAAAAATGTAATAAAAATAACAGTCCATGAGTTAACATGTGCTTTTAATAAACTTTGACCTTCAGGAATTAAATCAGTTAGAGAAACTGTAATCATAACTCCAGCAGCAAAAGCAAGCGCTTTCATTACTAATGTGTCCTTTTTTTTGAAAAATATAAAAAGTGTTCCTATCATAGTAGAAAATCCTGCTAATGTTGTTAAAATAAATGCTTGTACAGTATTTGTCATAATCTCACCTACTTTAATATATTCAAAAAGAAAAAGATTATTGTTTAAAATATCTTTTTCATGTACACAATAAAAATGGTGAAGACTATGTATTATTTAAATTGTTTCTTTTTATATTCTATTGTTGGATTTTTATTTGAGCATCTTGTCTACTTTTTTATGAATCGTCATGGAGATAGTGGGATTTTATATGGACCTTGGACACCTGTTTATGGAATTGGAATTATCATTATCATATTAACTTCTAATTTTATCTTTAAAAATTTACACACTTCTAAACTGTTTCAAACCTTTATTATTTTTGTAGCAGTTATTGTCCTTTTAACGACCATAGAATTAATTGGCGGTGTGTTAATTGAAAAAATATTTAAAATCACATTTTGGGATTACAGCAATTTAAAATTTCATATTGGAAAGTATATCTCATTAGAAATTTCTTTGGCATGGGGATTTTTAAGCATATTTGTAATTTATGTAATAAAGCCTTTATTTGATAAAATGATTGCGAAAATACCTTCTTGGTTAACATTTCTTTTGCTCACTCTTTTCTTAATTGATATTGCAGCTACTCTATTTTTGAAAACAAAATTAAAAGATTACTTTATCAAAGTTTTTAAGTAATCTTTTTCATTTTTAGAAACTCTATAAGAATCTCTAATCTTGGAGATGCTTTTATTTTGAATCCATTTTGAAAGTTTCTTTTCTTTTAGTATTTTTATTGTCTTATCTGGATATTTTATATAACAAAAGGATAAGAGCCAAGCAATGGCCATATTGACATAATAATGGTCTATGTAGTGCTTGCAACATAATGTTAGGATAATTTCAATATATTGGTCATTGATATAATGATCTAAAAGCAAAATTAATCCAAAGCGAATGTCCCACGGATTTTTACTTTTTAATTTTTCTAAAATCCAATGAAAACCTTCTTCTTGATGTTTCTTAAATTGTTTTAAGCTGGCACATACTGTATCATTGATTGCCCAATTGGTGTTGTATGGAAGAAAAGCATCTAGTTCTTTTTGTAACTCTTGAAAGTCAATTTTTGAATACCCTAGAGTAAGTCCATGTAGTAGAACTTCTTCATAATAATAGTGAGTATTGTACTTTAAAAAGGTCTGATAGTTCCCTTTACTAATTTTTTTGGCTAAATCGTGTAAAATAGGAAAACGAATTCCAATCATATTGACTTTTTCTAATATCAATTTTGATTGAAATTTTTGATATTTTAAATCTTGCAAAGATAATAAATATTGAATGAATTTTTGATAATTTTCAAAATTCCAAGTAACTGTTTCTAAATTCATAATATAACTCCTATCCATGGGGATGAAAATTTTTATAATCTGCTTCTAATTTTTCATTGGAAACATGTGTATAAATTTGAGTCGTTGATAGAGAACTATGTCCAAGCATTTCCTGGATATCTCTTAAATTTGCACCATTTTGCAATAAGTGAGTAGCAAAGGAATGTCTTAGTGTATGAGGAGAAAAAGGAGTTTCAATTCCCTTTTGTTTGGCAAGTGCTTGTATCATTTTAAAAATTGCTTGCCTAGTTAAACTGGTTCCATGATTATTGATAAATAAATAATCATTCCAGCCTTTGATTAAAAGTTCACTACGATAATGATATAGGTAGTTATGGAGTGCATTTGCTGCATAATCGCCAATTGGAACAATCCTTTCTTTATTTCCCTTTCCCATTGTTCTAACAATAGACATTTCTAAGTCAATATCCCCTACTTTTAAATTGATAAGCTCAGTCACTCTTAAACCGCTTGCATACATAAGCTCTAAAATTGCTTTGTTTCTAGCACTAAAAGCATCTTTCACAGAAATGTCGAGCAATTGGTCTATTTCTTCGATACTAAGCACTTTAGGCAGCTTTTTTGGCTGTTTCGGGATTGGAACTTCTTCTAATGGATTTTCTTTGATATAGTGATTTATCATCAAAAACTTATAAAAAGAACGCAAACAAGAAATATTATGAGAAATACTTCTCGCACTTTCATTTTGTAAAGTATGAATATATGTTTCAACATGCTTGCTGTTAAGATTTAAATTTAACTGTTTTTCTTTTAAAAATATAGCAAATTTTTCTAGCTCAAATTGATATGATATGCGTGTGTTTTCACTATAACCTCTGTCAATATACAAATATTCAATAAATTCGTTTCCATAAGGTGGTAATATATTTTTTCTATTTGCCATATTTCATCACCATTTTTATTATAACAAAATGACTATTTTTTTACTACTTTTTTTGATAAAATAAAATAGTGGTGATAACTATGAATGAACCGTTAGCTGTAAAAATGAGACCAAAAAAGACAAGTGATGTAATTGGACAAAGTCATTTAGTTGGGGAAAAGAAAATTATTACGAATATGGTAAATAACAAGAGACTATTTTCTATGATTTTATATGGAAAGCCAGGAATTGGTAAGACGACAATCGCAACAGCAATTGTGGAAGAACTAGAACTTCGGCATCGCTTTTTGAATGCAGTGATAAATAATAAAAAAGATTTTGATGTTGTAATTGAAGAAGCAAAACTATATGGTGGTATTGTATTAATATTAGATGAGATTCATAGAATGAATAAAGATAAGCAAGACTTATTATTGCCTTATTTAGAAAATGGTTTGATTACTCTGATTGGTATGACAACATCCAATCCTTATCACAAAATAAATCCAGCGATTCGAAGTCGTTGTCAAATTTTTGAATTGAAAGAACTCTCAGAAGAAGAAATAAAGTTAGGAATAAAAAAAGCAATTCAAAGTCCTTATTTAAAGGAAATCGATATTGATGAAAAAGCCATAGACCATATTGTTACCGTATCTGGTGGAGACCTTCGAGCTGCTTATAATTTGTTAGAAGTTGCTTACTACTCTACTTCTGATTATCATATTACCAGTGACCTTATCAAAAATATTAATAATAAACCTGTTTTCTTTCATGATAAAAATGAAGATGGTCACTATGATGTGATTAGTGCTTTTCAAAAGTCTATTCGAGGAAGTGATGTGAATGCCGCACTACATTATTTGGCTCGCTTAATTGAAGCGGAAGATTTGGATATTATTTATAGAAGAATGACGGTGATTGCTTATGAAGATATTGGTCTTGCGAATCCTTCTATGGGGCCAAAAGTAGATGCTTGTATTAATGCATGTGAACGGTTGGGTTTGCCAGAAGCTAGAATTCCACTTGCTACAACTGTTGTTGAATTAGCGCTTTCTCCAAAATCCAATAGTGCTCATATCGCTTTGGATATTGCACTCAATGATATTCGGATAGGCTTCACTGGGAATGTTCCAAATCACATTAAGACAACTTCTAGGGATTATAAGTATCCTCATGATTATCCAAATGCTTGGGTCAATCAGCAATATCTTCCAGATAAGATAAAGAATAAAAAATATTATGTTCCAAAAACAACTAGTAAATATGAAACAAGTTTAAAAAATGTTTATGATAATATTGAGAATGCAAAAAGAACTACTCATCAGTAGTTCTTATATTTTTAAGATAAAAAGCTCTAATGCAAGGTCTTTTTCTACAATTCCACTTTTGATATTGCTGTCTAAGTCTGCGAGTTCTTCTAAATAATGTAACAGAATTGAACTAGAAAAGTCTTTGCTTTTTTCTAACGCCAATTTTAGACGATATGGATGAACTTCTAAAGTAGAAGCGATATCATTTGCAGTATACCCTTTTTTGCTTAATTCTTTTGCTTGGTACATAATACGAAATTGATTTGCTAATAAAATTAAGATTTTAATTGGCTCTTCATTTCTTTTTATCATTTCTTGATAAGCTTCAAGAGCTGTTTGCTTCCTTTTTAATACAATGTTTTCAATGAGTTTAAAAATGTCTGCATCAATGTTTTTTGTGGTCAGATTTAAAATGTCTTGTTCAGTAACTGTTTTTTCTTTGTCTTTATACGTTTTAATCTTATCACATTCCTGCTTTAATATTTGTAGATTGTCACCTACTCTATCAATCAGCAGTTGTATAACATTAGATTTAATCTCGTAATCTTCAAACATTTCTTTTACAATTGCGTTTAAGTTTTGGTTTCTCCCAATTTCTATAACAGAGCCAACTTTTTTGATGGATTTCGTTATTTTTTTTCGCTCATCTAACTTCTCAGATAAAGTAGAGAATATTAAAATGGTATCTGGATTAAAATGGTCTAAGTAAGACAATAATAAGTCAGTATTTTGTTCTATGGAACTTTTTTTTGTTGTTCCTGTAAAAATGTAACTATTTGCTACAACAATTCCTTTTTTGTCTCCAAACATAGAGATAGTAGTTGCATCTTCTATGATGCTATTTAAAGAATCGTTTTCTAAATCGTATTTATTGATACTATATTCTGATAGATGTTCTTTTTTTATGATTTCTTCTATCTTTTTTTCAATTAATAATAGCTCTTTGCCATAAAGTAAATATATCATGCTTTTTTATCCTTTCTTCTGAGTAAGCTTCCAATTTCTAAAGTAAGAGCCCCTAAAGAGTAACCTGCTAATACATCACTAAAGTAATGTACTCCAAGATAAATTCGGCTAAAGCCGATTCCTAAAATAAAGAATACTCCAGGAAGAAATAAAATGTTTTTTTTTGAATGTTCTATGAAGTAAGTCATAAGATATCCATAAAAAGATACTGAGATAATAGAATGGCCACTTGGAAAACTATAGCCATCAATAGGAATCAATCTTAGAATGTCTGGTCTTTCTCTCATAAAAATAAGTTTTAAGAAAACAATAAAACATACACTCATTAAAAGAATGATACAAAAAGGTTTTAGTTCTCTCTTTTCTTTTTTGAAAAGGTAAATTGCCCATATACTAGAGAATATTACAATTGTTTTTGGCTCTCCTAGAAGTGTAAAAATTTTCATGATTGTTGTAATGGGTTCTCCAATAAATCCTTCCATTTTGTGGTAAATCCATAAATCGATAGGAAGGACTTGATTACATAGTAATAATACAGTGATAAATAAAAAACAGACAAATGGTATCCATATTTCTTTATATTTTTTAATCATTATTATCACCTACTATATTATAACACGTATGGACTCTATCGTAAATTGTAAAAAAGAAAAAGAGACAATTTTGTCTCTTATTCAAAAGTAATATTGCTATATAGTAAGGAAGCTTGTCTATCAAAGTTTTTCTTTAATAATGGTAAATTTACCAATAAAGAAATTCCTACTATCAGAATATTTAATGTATTTGATAATGATAATAAAACCATCATACCAATGAAGAAACACCAATCTTTAATGACTGCTTTTCTTAATGGCAATAGATTTTTTTTCGCTATTTTTTGGTTATTGAAAATATTGTACACTCCAATTCTACCAGCTATATACCAGATTAGGATATTTAATCCTAATTCAATAGGTGTCATTACAAAGTAAAATGCTTCTGTTGATATATTATGAATTAATAGGTGTTTTAATCCTCCTACAACGATAAATGTAAGAACTGCTAAAACGAGTTGTACAAGAAATACTGTCACACAGAAATACATATTTCTTTCCGAGACAATATTTTCTTTTTTCTTTTCCATTTAAAATCTCTCCTTTTTCATGTGAGCAGTGCCTATTTTAACATAAGCAAGTGGTTCTGTCAAATTGAGGCTCAAATTATTTTAAATTTGGCATAAAAAAGGGGCGACAAAGGAACAATTGTTCTAGTCCCACGATTTAAAAGGTTACAAATTTTTTGTTTTATAGTCTTTTATTCATCAGTTTCATAATAATATGATGTTTCTACACCCTTAAAAAAACTATCTAAACTAAAATCATCAGTCAAATTATTTTCAATTAAAGTTTTGATTTCTAAAGTGTTTATTGGACTTCTTTCCATTGCTTGTAAATATAGTTTTTTATCAATATTTTCCCAATTAACAATTTTATTTAAGTTCTTTTTTAAAATCAAATCTAACCAAATTCTTGTACTGCGACCATTTCCTTCTAAAAAAGGATGAGCGATATTCATTTCAACATATTTATCTATAATTTCATTTAAAGTTGTTTCACTCATAGTTTCAATTTTTTTTAGCATTTCTTCTAAATATAAAGAATTACCAAATCGAAAGTTTCCTTTAGAAATATTTTCTTTACGAATTTTTCCAGCGAAATCATACAAATCATCAAATAGATATTTATGAATTTGCTGTAATCCTTTTGTTGTACCAATTTCAATATTGTTGATCTTGCCATTTGAAAATAATTTTTTAGCATTTTCTAAACTTTTTTTATCTATTTCATTCATTATCTTCATCTCATTTCACTAATAGTTAAGCTATTTTATCTACATAATATTTTATCATAAAAACCTTATTACTACAATAAGGATATAAGTTTGATAGATGAACTATCTTTCGATTGGAATTTCAAAATAAAAAGTTGTACCTTTTCCCTTTTTAGAAATAACTCCATATTGAAACTTGTGGTCTTCTAGTATTTTTTTTACAATGGAAAGACCTAATCCAGTTCCTATTACGTTTCTTTGATGCTTTTTTTCGTTCTTGTAATATTTATCCCATATATGTGGTAAGTCTTTTGAAGAGATTCCTTTTCCACTATCTGTAATTTCTACTCTGATTTTATTTTCAAGTTTTAAAATTTTTATCCAAATGGTTTTATTTTCTCCTGTATAGTTAATTGCATTGTTGATTAGATTATAAATAACTTGTTCCATTTTTTTTATATCAGCACAAATGATAATGGATTCATTTTCTTCAAAAATAAAGGTGTAATTCTCGGTTTCTATTAATATATCATATCGTTTTAATATTTTTTCCATCAATTTTGTTAAATCAATCTTTTCTTTTTTTAATGGTTCAATAGAAGCTTGTACTTTTGAAAGTTCTAAAATATCATTTACAAGAATATTAAGTCGGTCTGCTTCCTCGATGATGACATTTAGGTTTTGATTTCTTTTTTCTTTGTTGTTAGAGTTTAAGTCTCGTGCCATTTCTGCATAGGCTTTAATCATGGTAAGTGGAGTTTTTAAGTCATGTGATACATTAGCCATTAAATCTCTTCGTAATTCTTCTGTTTTAGAGAGCTCATTTTTCGCATGATTTAATGTATTTGATAAAACTTGTATTTCTGCGATATCTGTTTTTCCATTAAATTCAAAATTATAGTCTCCTTTTGACATCTTTCTGGCTCCATCATTCAGCTCAATGATTGGTGCTGATATTTTTTTTGATATGAAATAAGCAATGACAAAAGATAGCAATAAGACAATAATGGTAACATAGATAAGTTGCGTAGATAATATCTTTGTTGTTGCATCTAGAGGCTCTAAAGAAGCGCTTATAAAGGCGTAAGTTTGATTATCTAGTTTGACTCCATAAATTAGAATTTTGTTTTTAAAATCGGAATTTGTAATAATGTAACTTTGTTTTTTGAGTCCACTTTCTATAAAATGATATTGGTAGGATGTTCTATTTTTTTTATCAAACATCATGCATCCTCTATTAAAAGAGCTAGAAATAAATGCAGCGTCTCCTTTTTGGAGTACTTCAATACAAACTCCTTTTTCATAAGCAATCATATTAAACATAGTTTCAATATTGTTTTTATCATAAGTTTCTATAATTTTATTCGCAGTTTCATTCAAGTCTTTCTTTTTAGACCATTCATAATAATCATCTAAAAAAGAGATTTGAAAAAACCATAGAAATATCAGTATGATGCAAGAAAAAAGAGCCAAATAAAGCCAAATTTTGACTGTTAAACTATTCTTCTGGAAGGACAAATTTATACCCCATTCCTCTAACTGTAACAATTAGGTCTCTATATTTTCCTAGATTATTACGAAGCATTTTAATATGTGTATCTATTGTTCTATCATCTCCATAGAAGTCATATCCCCAAATTTTGCTAAGCAATTGTTCTCTTGAAAGAGCAACATTAGGATTGCTCGTGAAATAAATTAAAAGTTCGTATTCTTTTGGAGTGATTGATAATTCTTTTCCCTCAACCATTACAGTATGTGCTTTTTCGTCAATTACTAAGTCATGATAGATATAGATGTCATCTCTAATCTTATTACAACGTTTTAAGATTGCTTTTATTCTAGCCATTAATTCTTTTGGACTAAATGGTTTGGTTAAATAGTCATCAACTCCTAATTCAAAACTAGATAGTTTATCATATTCTTCTGTTCTGGCAGATAGAATGATAGTAGGAATATTTTTTATTTCTTTCATTTGTTTAAACATATTTAATCCATCTAGCTTTGGCATCATAATATCAAGTATTAAGCAATCAATGTCCTCCCGTTTAATGATTTCTAGTGCCTCTTCTCCATTACATGCTTCTAAAATTTCATATCCTTCATGTAATGCATATTCTTTTACAACTTCTCGAATTAAAATTTCATCATCTACAATTAATAATTTCATAGTTCACCTCTATATTTTATTATACAGAAAAATATGTAGTTTACGTGAAAAAATAAGCCAAAATTGACTTATTTTAAAGCTGTAGGATTTTTTCTATATTGTGCTTCTCTTTCTGCACTATATCCTTTTACAATGTTTTTATTTTTCACTCTAAAAATTTCCATTACTTTTTTTCTTTCTGCTAAATTTAAAGGCAATGACATTCCAATTTTATCTTTAAATTTAACCACTAAACTTTTTCCAGTTTCAACAAGACCATAACGTTTTATTCCTTTTTCGTACATCCATACAGCTTCATTTACTTTATGATAAGTAAAATTGTAACCTCTTGTATCAAAAATATAATTGTTTGTAATTCTAATATCTTTGTTTTTAAATAAGTATGGTCCATTTTGATATTCAAAACTTGCTTTGTCTGCATTTCCTTCTTTTTCTAGCGTCTTTCTTCCGTATATAATAAATTTATTTGGATTTACAATCATTTTTAAGCCTTCATATACTTTAAATAGCAGTAATAAAATAATGACGCCTATTAGGATAATTAAAAAGATAAATGGAAATCCTTCCCCATCATATTGGTTCAGCATGTAATTAAAAAACATTCCTCTTGTTTGTTCTTCTGTAATAATTTCAGCTTCATTTGTAAAGCGTTCAATATAATCTTTTTCTACTTTTTCTTTCGTTTCTTTAAATACTTTATTTTTAAATGGAGTAAAGTTTCCAGAAATTTCTCGTTCTCCAGTTTGTGCTAAAAGTTCATCTGCGGTTGTAGTATCTGCGAGCGTTAAAATAACATATCCTTCCAAATCAACATCTAGAAATTTTCCAACTGTAACACCATCTACGACATAATTATATCCAACATCATAAATGTTTGCCGTTTTGATTGTTGTAAATCGTCCTTCTTGCTGACATTTTTGAAGTTCTTTATAATTGGTTGCTACACAAGTCCCTTTAAATGTCCCAGTTGTCTGCTTGTGAAATACAATGAATGGAGTAAACATTATTATTGTTAAAATAAGATATAAAAGTGTTTTTTTGATTCCTTTCTTTTTGATTATCTCTTTAAATTCTTTCATATAAATCCCCTCTCATCGAATAATCGTATTTATTATATCATATTTTTTTATCTAGAACAAAAAAAGAAATTATTTTCATAATTTCTTCAAAGCAGTTGCTTGGTAAAATCCAGTTGTTCCTGTTTCATTTCCAACACGATATGGATATGGTGCTTGAGAGTCAATTGCAAGAATTGTTCTTTTGTATCCAATTCCCCAAGCGATTTTCCCACTTCCATCTTTAGAAGCGCGACCAGGTGCAATAATTGTAACAGTATCTCCAACTGATAATTCATTCCCAGAACTTACTTTTAAATCATTTTCACTTACCCAGCCTAATCCATTATTGATGTTATAAGGTTTTGTCGCATTTGCGTTATCGTTCACTCTGCTGATAATTGCATTTAAATTACTTCTATTTTGTCCTGGACCATTTCCATAGCTATCTTTATATAATGTTCCTGTGAATATTACTTGATCTCCTACTTTGAATTTTCTAGTTGATGGATTTTCTTCTTCTAAATGATTTAATCCTTTTTCACGAATTAATTTTGGGTAATCTTTATAAGCAATGTCTCCATCAACATATCCATCGATTCCTGAGAGTGTTAATTTTGAAGTATATTGCCACATTCCAAATGGTTTTGTGTAAGTTGGTTCACTACTCCATTGTGCTAACCAATGGTCAAATTTATCAAGTTGTGGACGATTTAATCGGTTTACAAACCAATCTAAATTCGCATATATTCCAACGTAGTAACCAGCTTCTTCCAGTTTTTGACAATAATGATAAACAATATCATTTAAAGTATCTAATGGGAGTGCTTTTTGGACTTCACTTTCTACATCTAAAAAGATTGGATATTCTATTTTTTTGTTTTTGATTAAACGCAATGTATGTTCTACTTCACTGTTTGCTTGCTCAATTGTTGTTGCATAACTATATAAATATACACCATATGGAATGTTTAAACGTTCACATTCTTGTGTATTTCTTTCATATTTGTTATCATCTTGTGATGTTAAATTATTTCCAAATCCACATCTGATAATGGCGAAATCAATTGATTTTTTGACTTCATCCCAATTGATATTTCCTTGATGACTCGATACATCGATTCCTTTTGCCATACAAAAACCTCCTTTCCTTTTATTTTATGAAAGGCGTTTTTTTTGAAATAACGAAAATGACTAAAAAAGAGAACTTTCATTCTCTTAAAAAATAACCATTCCGATTACAATTAATGCAAGTATGATACGATACCACATAAAAATTTTAAAGTCATGTTTCCTTAAATATTTTAATAAAAACTCAATACATAATAGTCCTGCAATAAAAGCAACTAAAATCCCTATTATGAAGATATTCGTATTGGCTCCTATCACTTGCCATGTTTCACTTTTTAACAAATGTAAAGTGACAGCTCCTAAGACAACTGGGGCAGATAAATAAAAGGAAAATTTTGCTGCATCTTCTCTATTTAATTTTAATGTTCTAGCAGCAGCAATGGTTGTTCCACTTCTAGAAAATCCTGGGATGAGAGCAAATACTTGAGCACAACCAATGATAACAGCTTCTTTTAAACTCATCTTTTCAATAGAGTTTGTCTGTTTTGATACTTTGTCAGCAAAATAAATGATAATTCCCATAATTGCTAAAGCGAGTGCGATTAAAATGTAGTTACTTCTAATTGCATTTTCTATCAGATCTTCAAAAAGAACTCCTACAATGGCAGCTGGTATGGTTGCAAAAACCAAAAACCATAGAATTTTTCCTTCTTTATCATGGATTCCTTTGGTAAATCCTTTTATAATCATTTGAATAAAATCTTTAAAGAAATAAATTCCAATGGCAAGTAATGTTCCTAAATGGAGTGCGATATCTAAACAGAGTGCTACATTTTCATGAATTCCATCCCCTATTCCGAATATATCCCTAAAAATAATGAGATGGGCAGATGAAGAAATTGGTAGGAATTCTGCAATTCCCTGAACAATTCCCAAAATAACAATTTCAAATATTCCCATAACTTGTTCCTCCAATTCTAATAATCATTATATCAGTTTTTGATGCAATTTAGAAGCTTTAGAAGCTAAGAATTTAAATTCATCGGTTCATTGATAAACTCTTTGTCTTCTCTTAATAATTCGTGCATATATTCTTCTTCATTTTTTAAGGATACTTCTTCGATTCTATCTACTCTACATTTTTCTGCTTTGATAATAGAAAGAACTTTGTCTGCTGCTGTTGTTAACTCATCATTGACAACAACATAATTATATTTTGTTACCTCATTGATTTCTTTGTAAGCAATTTTAAACCGTTCTAATATTTTTTCTTTGGTGTCTGTTCCTCTATTTTCAAGTCTTCTTTTTAATTCTTTCAAAGAGGGAGGCATGATAAAAATGCAAAGTGCTTCAGGTATTTGTTTTTTGACATTCATTGCTCCTTCGATTTCAATTTCTAAGATGACATCCTGTCCTTTATCCAAGTGTTCTTGAATTTGTGCTTTTGGTGTACCATAATAATTTCCAGCATAATTGGTATACTCTAAAAAATAGTTTTCTTTTAATTTTTCTTCGAATTCTTCTTTTGATATAAAATAATAGGTGACTCCTTCTTGGTCGTTGGTTCGTGGTTTTCTAGTGGTTGCTGAAATAGAGACCCAAAGGTTTTCACTTTGATGAAGCATTTCTTTGATAACAGAGCCTTTCCCTGCACCAGAAGGTGCTGAAATAATAATTAAAATTCCTTGTTTTTTTGATTTTATCACAATAATTCCCCTCCCTTTGTTATCACATTATAACATATTTTATAGAAAAAGAACTAAAAAAGTTCTAATTGCGTTTGTTCTTTTCCTTTTGGAACATATTTTTGATAATTTCGATTCACTTGATATTCTTTTTCTAACTGATTTAAAAGTTTGAATAGTTGTATTTTATATTCTTTCATCTTGTTTTTCTGATGATATAAGTTCCATAGTTTCTGATGCTTTTCAGGAAAGGATGTCAAAATAAATTGAAAAAAGTCTGTTCTTGTAATTCCTCTTAAATTTAGTAAGCCAGTTATCATATAGTCAACTTTGCATTTAGAAGCCACTTCAAAAATGTTTTTTAAATTGCTTCTAGTAGCTGTGATATAAGGTATGATTGGCATCAAATGCCAACCGACAGTTAGCCCTTCTTCCCTCAGTTTTTGAATGGTTTCAATTCGTTTTTTTACTGTGGATGCATTTGGTTCTATGATACTTGCTAAATTTTGGTCTAAGGTTGTAATGGTACAAGCAATTTGTACACCAGCTACTTTTGATAGTTCTTTTAATAAATCAATATCTCTTAAAATGAGAGATGATTTTGTACTGATAATGGCAGGTGTTTTATATTTGATTAAAAGTTTTAATATTTCTGGCATTAATTTCATTTCTTTTTCAATCGGTTGATAGCTATCTGTGATGCCACCAAGGTTGATGACATCTCGCTTCCAACTTTTGCTACTTAATTTCTTTTCTAATTCTTCTACAATGTTTTCTTTGATATAAATGTGGTTAAAAAATTGATTGTCTTCTAAGTAGCGATGAGAATATTTGGCAAAGCAATAAACACAATGATGTTCACAACCACGATATATGTTCAAATCATAATGGTATGGCAAAAAACTATTAATTTTATTTAATGCGCTTTTACATGTTATTGTTTGATAACTAAATTTATCGCTCATAAATATCACCATATTTATTATATAACCAACATAGGTTCTACGCAATGGCTATTTTATTGTTTTTTGGTATTGTGAGATAATTGGATTCCTTTCAAAATCTTCAAGCAGTTTTGCTAATAAATCATAACTTAATTGAGGAGCAGCGATAACCTTATGTTTTATTTTGTTGATATCTAGAAATGTAAAACCTGGGATACAACATTCTAATATTAAGGTGCGAAATTGTTTCAATAGTATTTGTAATTGTTCTGGAGATTTTAGGTGGTGGCAATTGTTACCATCTATATCAATGATTTGTACCTCTTCTTCTTTTGTTATCACGATGTTGTCTTGAAATAAATCGTCTAAAATGAGATTCTGTTTTGTAAGTTCCTGTAAGTTTCTGCTTAATTCTTTTAATTTTTGAATTTTAAAAGGAAGTGGTCTGGTAAAGATGGTTTCAAAAGAAGAGGCATCAAATGGATGTAAAACCGCCCCTATAAATTGAGTATTAAAATAAATTGCTCCTAGAGGTAATTGAGTGTGTTTGATTTTTGGTTGAAATGAGATAATTTCTTCTAATCTAATGTCACTATAAGAGTATGGATTATGATAAAGTTTATAAAGGCGAGAACCTACTTTATATAAATTCCCTTCACTCCCACCAAAATCTGGTTTCTTAGATAATAATTCCATGTATTCTTCATTAGAAAGTATCACTTTTTCCACTTTTTATCCCCCTTTTTTGGAACGCTATTGTATCAATAATTATGGAGTTTGTCAAAACCTATTTTTGACTATTTTATTCTTTTATTATATGATATATAGGAATTGGAGTTGGTAGTATGCTTGCAAAAAGTATTAATGCAACTACCCTACTATTAAATGGGATTACATTTATTGTTTTGGGAATTTGTTTATTTTTTATCAATCATTTGACTTTGAAAATCCTGCTTTTCATTTTTGGAGGATTGACTATTTTATTTGGTGTTTTTTCTATTTTAAAATTGTTATGGGAAAAGCAAGTAAAAAATGCTTGGATGTCCATTTTAAATGGAGTACAAGATATCATTATCGGTATTTTAATATTCTCTTTTTCTGATTTTATTCTACATAGCTTAGGAGTTTGCTTTGGACTTTATTTGCTCCTTCATACCATAATTAATAGTATTGAATATTTTATTTATAGGAAATATCAAATTAAAGGAAGACTCCGCATTATTTTAAATATTTTGGTTTTAATTTTATTTTTAATTCCTTTATTATTTAATATGGAACAAAATATTCAAGTGACTTCTATTATTTTGGGTATTTATTTAATCAGTTATGGTTTTACTAAAATTACTGATTTTTTTACCATTTTGATTCCTAAGAGGACTACAAATAAAATTAAGCAGCAAATTCAAATTCCTCTTCCTGTGATTTTGAATGCTTTTATTCCAAGGCGATTAATTACTTTGGTAAATGAAATGTTGGTAGTTGAAAATGACGGGTTTAGTTATCAAAAGCAATCTGTTGCTCCAGATATTTATGTTTTGATTCATCTAGCAAAAGGTGGAACTGCAGCAATGGGACATATGGAAATCGCATTTGAAGGGAAAATTTATTCATATGGAAATTATGATATGCATTCAAGGAGCTTATTTGATGCAGTTGGAGATGGAGTTATTTTAGTCGCTGATAAAGAAAAATATATTGCGTATATGATAGAAAAAAAAGACCGTTATTTAGTAGAATTTGGCCTTACTTTAACCAATAAAGAGAAAAAGGTTGTAAAAGAACAAATCGAAAAATTGGTTTCTACTGCTACAGTTCCCTATTTTTCTGATTTTGAATTAGCAGAAAAAGAGTTACTTCCAAAAGGAAATTATCAGGATATGTCCAGTGAAATTTATAAGTATGCTAATGGAAAGTTTTATAAAATTACAAAAGGAAAATATAGAAAATTTTTTGTATTAAAAACAAACTGTGCAATGGTAGCTCAATATGTTTTAAGTTCTATTGGAAAACAGATTTTGTGTGTAAATGGAATTATTACTCCAGGAGCTTATTATGATTATTTAAATGCCCGCTTTAAGTTAAAAAATACCAATGTGATTAGTAGAAAAGTTTATACAAAAAAAGATTTTAATGATGTCAAGTAGATAATACTGAAAAAATAGAGATGATACGTTTAAACGAAAAAACAAGATTAAAGTCTTGTTTTAATTTGCAACTCTATGATGAATTTCTGGAGTACTCATTGTAATTTTCTCAAATGTGTAACCATTATTTTTTCCATACCTAATAATTTTTCTAATTGCATTTAATGTTTTATAGTTTCCATTAAAATCATGCATTAAAACGATATTATTTTTATTTCTTAAGTTTTTGATAACGTTGTTATAAACTTCATCTGATGTACGTGCTTCTCCTGCATCTCCACTTCCTACATTCCAATCAAAATAATGAAATCCTTTTAATCTTACTTCCTTTGTTAAAGTTGTCATTATTCCAGGGTTAAATCTACTGACTGTGTTTGAACTTCCTCCTGGAAAACGAATTATCATTGGTTTTTGTCCTGTAATTCGTTCTACTTTCTTTTGGATTATTTCTAAATCTGTAAAAAAAGCATTGGAAGAACTATAGATTTGTTTATAATTGTGGCTACTACCATGAAGTGCGACTGTATGTCCTTCTTCATATTCTCGTTTTATTAAATAGTCCAATTCTGAACTATGATTTAAAATAAAGAAAGTTGCTTTTACATTTTCTTCTTTTAAGATATCTAAAAGCTCTGGTGTAATAGAAGCACTTGGACCATCATCAAAAGTAAGATAGATAACTTTTCCATTTGATGGTTTTTGTCCCAAAACAACAACTTTTCGACTTATTTTTGTAGTATTAGAAGAACTATCTGTTACTTCATAAGTAACTTCATAGGTTCCTATTTTGTGAGTATCTAAATTCGATTTTACGTTTACTTTTTTTGTAATATCTCCATCACAATTATCGGTTGCTTGATATCCAGGCTCTTGATAAGTTTCTCCGATGTAAAGGGAATAAGCATTCCCATCATTTAATGTAATAACAGGTGCATCTTTATCCTGATATTGAATTTCTCTTTTTATGAAAGAAAAGTTTCCAGATTTGTCTTTGACTGAATAAAGTATATGGTCTTTATTATTTTTGACAATGACATCTTTTGTTAAATCCCCATCATAATTATCCACGCTTGTATACCCTTCTTCTTCATATTTGCTTCTTGGACAAATAATTGCAGGATTAGAGCCTTTTAGTGTAAGTGTAGGCGGTGTTTGGTCTAAAACGGATACATAACGAATTTTCTGATAGGCTTGTCCATTATAATGAATTTTATAAATTACTTTATAGGTCCCTATTTTTTTGGTATTGATGTTATTTTCAATTACTACTTTATTGGTCATATCCAAATATACTCTGTGAGCATGATATCCTGGTTCTTCATAGGTATCGTTTAGATTTAGAATGAGATTTCCTTTTTCTAATGTGATAGTTGGAATGATGTTTGCAATGATGATAATAAAAAAGTCGGTAAAAAGTAGTATGATGGCAAGTGTAAATAACCATTTTTCTTCTTTTTCCATCATACATCACCAACCTTTATTCATCATAATTATCTAAAAAAGAGTGTTTTTCTCCGTCTTTTCGATAAGCGATTACGGCGTCTAAGTTAACATTTTCGATACTTCTAAAAATATTGATGTCTACATAATCGCTTTTTTTTCGGAATTCATGAATCAAAGCTTTCATTTCTAATCGTTTTGAAAGACTTGGGTCCACTTTTTCTGTATGTTCTGTAAACCTGCAAGCACAGTTTAAAAACTCTAGATGATTGCTGTTTTTCCATGAAATGATATCGTGTTCTTTTACATAATAAAGAGGTCTTATTAGTTCCATTCCTTCAAAATTTTCACTATGAAGTTTTGGCATCATTGTTTTGATTTCCCCGCCATAGAACATAGAAAGTAATATGGTTTCAATGGCATCATCAAAATGGTGTCCTAAAGCAATTTTATTACATCCGAGCTCTTTTGCTTTGCTATATAAAGAACCTCTTCTCATTCTTGCACATAAATAGCAAGGATTTCCTTCTGTTAATCCATTTACAGAATCAAAAATATTACTTTCAAAAATGATAATTGGAAGATTCATTTTCTTGGCATTTTCTATAATTAGCTCCCTATTTTTTTTGTTATACCCAGGGTCCATTACAATAAACTCTAATTCAAAGTTTATTTTTCCATGTCTTTTAATTTCCTGCATACATTTTGCTAATAAAAAAGAGTCTTTTCCTCCAGAAATACAGACTGCGATTTTATCATTTTCTTTGATTAATTCATAGTCTGTAACGGCCCTAACAAATCTTCCCCATATTTTTTTTCGATATTTTTTAATGATGCTTTTTTCTATTTCTTTATATTCTTCCATAAATAACCTCTAACATTCTTTGTTACATACATCTCCTAAGATAGTATGCATATATTCGCTATATATCAAAGCCAACTCTTTTTCTTCTTCTTTGGTTAAGTCTGTATTTGGATTGGCTTTTCTTGTATGGCAACCAATAATTTCTCCGTCTTTTATGAAAACAACTGTTGGAAAATATAAACGTTTTATTGTTTCGTTTTTTAAACCCTCATAAATGGGTAGATGTGGTTCTAAAACATCTAAGAGTTGATAGTATTCTTTGGTTCCTTCTTTCTCTGTTACGATTTCCCCATTTATATCTAAATGTTTTGTATCTCTTATTTCGGTTGCATTTAAATAATAAATGGTTTCAATTCCTACCATGTTGGCTGTATTCAGCAATGTTTCTATGATACTTCTACTTAAAAAGTCATCTGGAGCACCAAAATAGATAATTGCTGTTCCCTCTTTTAGCAAATGTAAGACTTCTTCTATATTGGAATATTGAATGGCATTATCTTCTGGTATGAAAACCTTTTGATAAGTGTTACTTCCTATTGTTTTTCCGTTTAAAGTCTCATATTCTTCTTTAAAAATAATTGCGTCTGTTTTCTTTTTTTCTTCTTTATTACAACCTGATACAATTGATACTATTATGATTAAAATTAATACAGCTTTTTTCATATTTTCACGAACCCATTCCACAAACATTATACGGAAAAAGTAGTTTATGGTCAATAGAAAAAGAAATCATAAGCTTATTTTTAGAAATATCATGATTTTTATAAATGATTCAATAAAAAAATCGTTTCTAATTATAGAAACGAATGTTAATTATCTATTTTTATTAATCCAATCTTCTAACATTGGTTTTGGCATAAATCCATGCTCTGTAGAAACTGCTTCTCCATTTTTAAATAGCATTAAAGTAGGAACACTCATAATCGCATATTTTTTAGAAAGCTCTGGACATTCATCAACGTCCATTTTTACAATTTTCACATCTGCTCTTTCGCTTGCCATTTCTTCTAAAACTGGTCCTAACATTTTACAAGGCCCACACCAAGTAGCAAAAAAATCTACTAAGACAAGCTCATCATGAATTAAGTTTTCAAATTCATTTTCATTTCCATGAATGATTTCCATTATTCTGTCGCCTCTTTTCTATATTTATTTAATACACTATCTACATTGTCAATCACCAATTGGTTTTTTTCAATCAGTCTATCAACAGAAGATAGTTTTACAATATCATATTTTAAGAATAAATCCAATGTTTCTAGATTGAATTCTGTTGCACTTTCTGCTACTTCGTATTTTTCTTTTAAAGATGCGAATTCATCAATTACTTTCATACTACTATTTACCATATTTGACAAAATAGGAGTCGATTTTAAAATTGTGTTAGCATATTTTGATTCTTGTACTGCTTTGATATGAAACATTGGTAACATTAATACATAAAGAATAATAAATGTAATTACAAAATATTCGATAATACCAATCAATGCTCCCAATAGTTTTGATGGAATTCCAAGTACAATTGTTGCCTTTAAAATTGCTTCAAACAGTGTTGTTGCAAGCATCAATACTTTTAGCGCAACCATCAAAATTGTAAACACTACTAAAAAAGCAATTACTTCATATAGCAAAATGTTTAAGACAGTAACTCCTTTTAATATCCCGCCAAATTTAAAAAATGGCAAATGTTCATATAAAAATACAGAAACTGGATTTTTTAGGAAGAATGATAAGACAACAACAAGAATTAATCCCAAACAAGAAACCAATTGCTTTGTTGCTCCCCTTTTCCATCCAATTGCTACCCCTGATAAAATGAATACAATGATAATGATATCAACTAAATTCAAATTAACCATTCCCTTCTATTAGAATTATATTATAAATTTGTCGAAAAAGAAAGAATTTTCTTGGATTTATGGTAAAATAACAATATAGGAGGCATAAATTATGACAATTACATTAAAAGTTAGTGAAAATACAAAAAAGAAAATGATAGAATATTTTGAAGATAAAAAACGTTTAAAAACGCCACCTTATGCAGTTTTTCAAGCAGACGAATCAGATACTGTTGTTACACTTTATGAGTCTGGGAAAGCGGTTTTTCAAGGTACGAGTGCGGATATAGATGCTGCTATGTGGAAAGAAATGGAACAACATTTAAACCCATTAAAGCAAGTAGAAATGACAAATAGTGAACAAAAAGAGAAGAAAGAAAAAAAAGAAATTATGATTGACCCGAATATTTATTATGCTTCTTCTATTGGCTCAGATGAAGTTGGAACTGGAGATTATTTTGGGCCTATGGTTGTGACAGCTGCTTATATTAAGAAAGAAGATATTCCTTTTCTAGAAGAATTAGGAGTAAAAGATTCTAAAAAATTGACAGATGATAAAATTCTAGATATTGTTCCAAAATTAATCAAAAGAATTACATACCATTCTATTGTTTTATCAAACAAAGAATATAATGAACGATATAGTTCTGATGTTAATATGAACAAAATAAAAGCAATTATGCATAATAAAGCATTGTTTGAATTGGTTCAAAAAAATTTAGGACAGGAATATATTGTAGTGGATGAATTTGCGAAACCAGGTGTTTATTTTCATTATTTAAAAGGTGTTCCTAATGTCGTTCGGAATATCACTTTTATGACAAAAGGAGAAGATAAATGTCTATCTGTTGCTTGTGCTTCTTTGATTAGTAGATATATTTTTATTGGAGAATTTGATAAACTAGGAGATTCATTGGGCGTCTTTTTACCAAAAGGAGCAAGTGATGTGGTGGATGAAATGGGAGTTAAAATCGCCACTCAATTTGGATTTGGAAAATTGAAAGAATGTGCGAAATTAAATTTTAAAAATACAGGAAAAATTCAAAGTATATTACAAAAAAAACAAGGACTATAAAAGTTCTTGTTTCAGACTGTTGACAAATAATTTCTTGTGAACAGTCTTTTAAAATTATAAATGT
>CANEDJ010000004.1:0-55575 GCA_947426265.1 uncultured Mycoplasmatota bacterium
TTATAAACAATATCATTTTCTTTTATCAATCTATCATGAATATCATAACTATAAAAAATTTCTGAACCATTTTTGGTTGTTTTCTTCTTTAAAGTTCCATTACTATTATATTCCTTTGTTTCTATATTTCCTAATGGGTCTTTTTCTGTTAACTCTAAATTGAGCGCATTATAAGTATAAATCGTTCTTTTGTTATTTCCATCTGTAACAGTTAATAAATTATTATTGTTATCATAAGTATAAATGGTTACTTCATTTAGAGGATTTGTTATTTTTGTCACTTTGTTAAAATTATTATATTCATATCTTGTGATATTTCCATTTGGATCTGTTTTTGTTAACACATTTCCTAATGCATCATAAGTTGTTTTTTCGCTTCTATTTAATGGATCCATCTTTTCAATCACTCTATCTAATTTATCATAAACAAATGTAGTTGTATGACCTAATCCATCTATGCTTTTTATTTGTCTCCCATTTAAATCATACTCTAGTTTTTCAATTGTTTCATTTAACTCATTTTTCTTTTCTATCACTCTATCAAATGAATCATAAATATAAACTTTAGAATCTCCTAAATAATTGGTTTCTTTCACTAGATTATTATGACTATCATATTCATATGTGGTCTCTTGATTAAGAGGATTTTTGGTTTTAATAAGATTATTTAAACTATCATAAGTATGAATTGTAATATTGCCATTTCCATCAATTTCTTTAATCACATTATTGTTGTTATCATACTCTTTTGAAGTCTCAATTTTTTGTTTTCCATCCGTTGATTCTTCTACTGTCTTTAATAAATTGCCTCGATTATCATAAGAATACAAAATTACTTTATTGCTTGTTTTAATTTTTACAACATTTCCATTTTTATCATATTCATATTCTTCAATATAACCCAATGGATTTGTTTTCTTGACTAACTGATTTAATGTATTGTATTCATAAGTTGTTATGTTGTTATTTGCATCTTTTTTCTTAGTTAAATTATTCATCAAATCATATTCATTTTGTTCTATGACTAAAGAACCTACTTTTTTCTCTTTTACGTTTCCTCTTTCATCATAAACAGAATAAGTATAAATACTCTTTTCATTTCTTTCTGTTACTATATTTGATAACGTATCATAACTATAAGTTTTGTAATTGCCTAATTTATCTGTTACTCGAACAATTCTATTTAACTGATCATAAGCATAAGTTACACTATTTCCTAATGGATCTATTTCTTTTAATACATTATTGTTTTTATCATAAGTGTATTGATAAGTAATTGTATCATTGATCGTTTTTGAAATGACATTGTCAAATTTATCATAACTATAAACTATTGTTTTATTTTGTTCCTTTGTTTTTATCAAACGATTATTAAAATCATAAGAATGTGTTGTAATAAAATTTTTAGGACTCGTTTCTTTTATTACATTATTACGTTTATCATAACTATATTTTGTAATATTTCCATTTGAATCTGTTTTTTCTATTACATTTCCCATATTGTCATAAGAAATCATTTCTTGAGTTATGTTATCTAATATTGTTTTTGTTATTTGATAGTTCTTATTATATTGATATTCTGTAACAACATTTTCACCAGTTGTTTTCTTTAATAAATTCCCAACTCCATCGTATTCGTAAGCTGTAATAATTCCTTCTAAATTCTCTTTTGTCACTTTATTTAAATCATTATATTCATATGTCTTTGTTTGATATTTATCTTCACTGATTTTTATTTTTTGTGTTAAAACATTTCCATAAATATCATAAGTATATTCTATTTCTTCTCCACTTGAAGTTGTTTTTTTAATCACTTGTCCTATATTATCATACTCGTAAGTTGTTATAACATAACTAGATGGTGTTCCACTAGAAGAAACTGTATTTTTTCCTATTTTTTCTTCTATTAATCTGCCTAAATGATCATAAGTATAAAGAGTACAAATATAATAACTATTTGCTTGAACACATTTTTTACTTAACTGATTTACTTTATCATAGTAATAATATGTATATGCTCCATTTCTATCTACAGTTGATGAAACTTGACCATTTTTATAATAATTGGTGGTTGCTGAATTTGTTTCTAATTTTTCTATTGTTTTAAATCCACGATTATTATAACTTTCTACCATAGTTTTGAAATCAGTATCATTTGTATGTGTTTTAGTTGTTACTGTAGAAGTAGAACCTAATGTATAAGTTTTTTCTTCTAATAAAGTTGTCTCTTCTCCCTCTTCAAAAGAAGTTTTTACTAATCTATTTAAAGTATCATATTCATAAACATAATTTGAATCATTTGGAAGATTTTTTCTTATTACATTTCCATATTGATCATATTGATAAGTCGTAATATTACCTTCTCTATCAGTTTCTTTTATTTTATTTCCTGAAATATCATATTCATAAGTAATTGCATCACAGATCATACTATTGTCACTTGTAGAAAGTAAACTTTGATTGGAATTCCAATTTAAAGATTTTGTAACATTTGTAATTAACGTAATTTCTTTACAATTTCCATCCATTACTTTAATTGGTTTATTTTGATAATTGTATTCTGTTTTAGAAATTAATTTAGAATCTTTTCTGATACTTGTGACATTTCCACGATTGTCATACTCATATTCTGTAATATAACCATCTTCTACCTGTTCTGTTAAAGTCCAACCTAGTTTATTTCTTGTATAAACTGTTTCAACATTATTTGCATTCATAATAGAAATAATGTCTCCATTGTCATTATAAGTATAAGTGGTTGTTCCTTTATCATCTGTTTTTGTTTTGATTAATCCTTTGATATTATTTACTTCAGAAGGTTCATAATAAGTGTAAGAAATAATTTGAAATTTGCTTTGATCTGCTTCTTCACTATATATAGTTTTCCCATCTAATGGTTTTACTTGTTTTAATAATGTAACTTCATCAGTATCATAAATATATTCTGTAATGCTTCCAACTTCATTGATTTCTTTGGTGACTTGATTTTTAGAATTATAGGTATATTGTTTGATTCCAGAATCCGGATTGGTTACTTTGATAATATTTCCTTTTTCATCTCTTGTATAAGTTGTTTTTGCTGAATTAATATCAGTAATAGACGCTACCTCTCCATATTTATTTGTTCCATTTTCTAACTGATAAGTGGTTGTTTTAGCATTTCCATTTGGATTAATTTCTTTATAGACATAACCATCTCTATCATAATATTTTTTTGTAATCCTATTATTTGAATCTGTTTCTGTTGTCATATTAGAACTACTATCATAAGTATATGTTATAGTTAATCCTTTTTCATTGGTTAATTTAGAAATATAATCTTTATAAATACCTTCTGTTATATACTCTAGTGTTAACATAATATAATTATTTTCTTTTATATGAATTAATTGTTTAGATTCATTATAACTATAAATAGTTTCAATGCCATTTGTATTGATTACTTTAGAAAGTAAATTATCTTTATAGCGATATTCTGTTGTTCTATTCATTGGATCAGTAACTTTGGTAAGCAAATCATTTTGATATTCTAATATATAAGTTCTATGATTAGAATCTGTAATAGAAGTTAACAAATGATTCGTATAAGTTAAAACGGTTTTATTTCCATATTGATCAGTAATACTTTCTAACTTTCCATTTTTACCATAAGTATAAATCATTTGTTCTTTTGTTGTTAATACATATTTCTCATTTACAATTTGGAATGTATTTCTACTATTTAAAGAAACATATTGTTCATCCTGTTTCATAAAGACATTAATAGAACTATCTGGTAAATGAACAAGATAGGAATGATCTCCATAAGGATGTTTTTCTACATAAGAATCATAACTAAATGACCATCCATACCCCAATATACTTTCTTTTGTATTTTTAGAATTGTAAGTTCTTATAATATTCAAATTATTTGATACTTCGAAATCTACATATTTCCTACTATAATTTCCGTTAAAAGAATTGACTCCTACTTTTCCAAAATGAGGTGCATCATAGACAATTGTTTTAATTAATTCTAATGAAGCTTCATCATTTTTAATAAATGTTGTATTATAAGGATAAAACTGAATATTATCACTAACTGTATAAAATCCTCCCTCATAAGAACCTGTGTATGGATTTTTAAACTTTGGCCCTTTTTCTGACCCCCAATAATTATAAGGGGCTTTTACTACTATATTGGAAGTAATAGAACCATTAATAGAATTATTCACCAATAACTGATCTAAATTTTCTGTATCATATTTTATTCCACCTATTATTTTAGAATTCCATATACTAAGTTGACCATAATTTGTAATTGCAAAACCTTTTAAATTTTTAATTTCTGCATTACTAGCAATCATTTGACCACTACTATTAATTACAATACCATTACCATAATAGCTAGATGTAGTAACTTCCTCACTTGTTATCATTGTAGGCGAATTATCTTGCCCTGATAAATTTAAAATACCATTTACAGTTATCATGTTATCTTTTTGAATTTTTAATGTTGCACCTGAAGATATTTCTAATATTGTATTTTCAGGAATCGTCATATCTCCAAAAAGCACGTATGAACCAGCTGGAATTTTTACATTATTAACATTATTTGGAATTAATAAAATCTCACTATATTTAAAATTATATGTATTTCGATTTCCAGAAACATTAACAAATAAATTTTCATCTACAATGTCTAATAATGCCTTTATAACGTAGTTTCCATAATCACTTCCTGTTATTTTATTATTTTTTATAGAAACGCTTCCATTTGGTCTATAATTTAATATTATACTAGAATTAAGAATATTTTCTTCCAATACTAAATTCCTACTATCTTCACCTATCATTACAGTATCTGGAAGCACACTATTTTTTAATGAAATATCTCCATTATTTGTTACTCTTCCAAGACATAAAGCATTACCAGATTTTTCTATTCTAATATTATTACCCTCTAATGTACCCTCATTATATATCGCATCTACTGGCCCAATTGAAGATCCTGGATTATTATAACCATTCTTTATCACAGAATAATTCATGATTGCTTGTCCGCTTGGATTAATATGTATAAATTTATTGTTATCAGTAGATGATCCTGGATTATTATAATTAATTTTGACTGGATTTTCTTCTGTTCCAAATAATTCAAAAGTGCCATTAACTGTTATTTTTTTTCTACTTTCAAAATTAATAGCACTTCCTTCTTCAACTATCAAATTGGTTCCTTCTAGTATTTCTAAATTATCCCGTAATTCATAAGTTCCGCTATATAGTTTAACGTTTCTAATCACGTTTCCTGTTAATTGAACTGATACACCATTATTTCTAACATTTTTTAGTGTTAGTAAATCACAAATTTCTAATGGAATAATTATTTTACCTGTTTGGGAATTATTATCTCCCATAAAACGATTATCATAAATTTCATTATTTTGACTTCCTTCTTTTAAAATAACGTTTGATAGTAAGGTACTATTTGTTAACTTTATATATCCTGCATTTGTTATATTTCCTAAATATGTTTTATGTGAAGAAGAATCTATTGTTATGTAATCTGCTTTTAATATTCCTTCATTGTATATCACATCTACTGGCCCTATTGAAGATCCTGGATTATAATAATCATTCTTTATCACAGAATAATTCATGATTGCTTGTCCGCTTGGATTAATATGTATAAATTTATTGTTATCAGTAGATGATCCTGGATTATTATAATTAATTTTGACTGGATTTTCTTCTGTTCCAAATAATTCAAAAGTGCCATTAACTGTTATTTTTTTTCTACTTTCAAAATTAATAGCACTTCCTTCTTCAACTATCAAATTGGTTCCTTCTAGTATTTCTAAATTATCCCGTAATTCATAAGTTCCGCTATATAGTTTAACGTTTCTAATCACGTTTCCTGTTAATTGAACTGATACACCATTATTTCTAACATTTTTTAGTGTTAGTAAATCACAAATTTCTAATGGAATAATTATTTTACCTGTTTGGGAATTATTATCTCCCATAAAACGATTATCATAAATTTCATTATTTTGACTTCCTTCTTTTAAAATAACGTTTGATAGTAAGGTACTATTTGTTAACTTTATATATCCTGCATTTGTTATATTTCCTAAATATGTTTTATGTGAAGAAGAATCTATTGTTATGTAATCTGCTTTTAATATTCCTTCATTGTATATCACATCTACTGGCCCTATTGAAGATCCTGGATTATAATAATCATTCTTTATCACAGAATAATTCATGATCACTTGTCCGCTTGAATTAATATATATAAATTTATTATTATCAGTTGATGATCCTGGATTATTATAATTAATTTTGACTGAATTTTCTTCTGTACCAAATAATTCTAAAGTGCCATTAACTGTTATTTTTTTTCTACTTTCAAAATTAATAATACTCCCTGCTTCTACTTCAACTATTACTCCCTCTTTAATTACAAGATCTTTACTAACAGTATAATTTCCTTTATGGAGCAACGTATCTTCTGTTATTTCCCCAGAAAACTCTCCACCATTTAAAAATACTGTTGGTTCGAATACTTTTTCTCTTTCCACCTCACTTGCCAATATAATTTCTTCTTTTTGTTTTTCTAATTGATTACTTGGAATAAATACAACCATCATCAAAAAGAAAACCAACCATATCTTTTTCTTCATACCTTACTCCTTACTAAAAAAATCACCTTGTTATTTTGATTAATACTTTCAAAATACAAGATGACTCTATTCTTTATTCGTACCAACCAAAAAACATAATCTTACCTGTTGTTAGTACTACTTTCTACTGTTAATCACATAGTAACATACATACACTAATAAATCAATCATTTGTGAAAAAAAAGTGAAATTCATAATATTAAACTTATCAGACAAACTTTTCTTTTCACCAAACATAAGATATAATCAATATAAAGAGAGATGAAGAAAATGGGAATTGATAACGAATTAAAAAAATATATTGAAACTAATATATTTCCAAAATATGAAAAATCCCATGAAATAGAACATATAAAATATGTAATTGATAGATGTTTTTCCCTCATCAAACAAAATGGATTAATAATTCACCCCAATATAATTTATACAATTGCAGCATACCATGATATTGGACATCATATTAATTCCAAAACTCACGAAATGATATCAGCAAAAATTATGATACAAGATAAAAACTTACATCAATTTTTTTCTGATAAAGAATTCATTATAATAAAAGAAGCAATTGAAGATCATTGTGCTAGTTCAAAAAGGAAACCTAGAAGTATATATGGAAAACTCATATCTTCTACTGACAGAAATAACAGTGTTGAACAATGCTTAATATAGGGAAAGAAACTAGATCTCAAAGCAGATGATGAAGCTTTATTTTTAAGATCTTTTGAAGTATTAAAGCAAAAATTTGGAATTGGTGGTTACGCAAAATTTTATTTTAAAGATATAATCTATGAACAATTTTTACAAGAATTAAGAATCCTATTACAAAATCAAGAAATATTTTGTGAAATTCAAAGAAAATACATAAAAGAACTAAAAAGCCAAGGAAAATAGAAAATTATTTTTACCCATTTTTTGTAAAGTCAAAATATGAAATGAATAACAAGTCTGTTTTTTTGAAAAAACAGCTTTTTTTGTGGTAAAATAATAAACGGAGTTGATATTATGTTTAAGAAATTAAATATACTTGATGAAAAAAATCCTCTTTTGCGCAAAAAAAGTGAAGATGCCATTTTCCCACTTTCTAAAGAGGAAAAAGTTTTAATTCAAAGAATGATTGATCATCTGACATATAGTCAAATTGAAGAATATGAAAAAAAATATGATTTACGTCCTGGAATGGGACTTGCATTTCCACAATTAGGAATCAATAAAAGAATCATTGTAATTGTCTATGAAGTAGAAGAAGGAACTTTTGAAAATTACGTATTCATCAATCCTAAAATCGTCAGTCATTCAACAGAAATGATTGCCGCTGAAGCTGGAGAAGGATGTTTGAGTGTCAATAGAGAAGTAGAAGGACATGTTGCTAGATACGCTAGAGTTACTGTAGAAGGATTCGATGAGAATGGAGCCCCAATCAGAGTTCGTGCTAGAGAAGATTTGGCGCTTGCTTTCCAACATGAAATTGATCATCTAGATGGAATTTTATTCTATGATAGAATCAATAAAAAACACCCATTCTATACAGAACAAGAAATGAGGTTAATTTAATGAGAGCAACCTATAAATTAATTTTATTAATTATTATCGCTTGCACCTCTTCTATTTTGATTTACCACTTTGTAGATAAAGTAGAACCAGTAAAAGAAATAGAAGATTTCCTAGTTACACAAAATAAAAAAGAATTATCCATTGTTTCAGATAGTTCTTCCTATACAGCTCTTAATCCTAAGATTGTTTTAAACCCTTATGATATTTCGCCTTTGACGGCTCTTTTAATTTTTGAAACAAAGGATTTAACAGCACCTACAATTACAGTAGTTGGAAAAGATGAGAAAACTACCATTACCAATACTTTTACTCCTTCAAAAAAGCATTTTCTTCCAATATATGGATTATATGCAGATACCAATAATGAAGTTTTATTAACGGTAAATGGAGTCACTACTAAATTATCAATTCAAACCGAAAAGCTTCCAGATGATTTTGTATTACCAACTAAAGTAGAAAAAACAAGTGAAGTGAGTAATGAACTTTATTTCTTTACTCCTTCTTCTACGGGTTACACAGCTGCTTATGATCAAAACGGAGATGTCAGATGGTATTTGACTGAAAACTTTATTTGGGATATTCAAAGATTACAAAACGGCCATTTATTACTAAGTAGTAATCGCCTTATTAATCCCCCATATTATATGGCTGGTTTAATGGAAATGGATTTGCTTGGAAAAGTTTATTATGAATATACACTTCCTGGAGGATATCATCATGATGTATATGAAATGGATGATGGAAATTTCCTTATTGCCTCTGACAACTTTGAAGATGGTACTGTAGAAGATACCATTGTTGAAATTGATAGAACAACTGGAGAAATTATAAAAACGATTGATTTAAAAGAAATTATTCCTACAAATGAAGGACACAATTTATATACTACAGAATATGATTGGTTCCATAACAATTCTGTTTGGTTTGATAAAAAAACAAATTCTATTACACTTTCGGGAAGACATCAAGATATTGTCGTTAATATCGATTATGATTCTCTTGAAATCAATTGGATTTTAGGAGATCCTACAAATTGGAGCAAAGAATATCAAAAATACTTTTTAACTCCAACTGGAGATAATTTTGAATATCAATATGCACAGCATGCAGCAAAAATTCTTCCAAATGGGGACTTGTTCTTATTTGATAATGGAAATAACCGATCTAAAACAGAAACAAAAGTAAGTGCTGATAACAATTATAGCCGAGGGGTTATCTATCATATTGACACAAACAACAAAACAGTAGAACAAGTTTGGCAATACGGAAAAGAAGAAGGTAGTAACTTTTATTCTCCTTACATTTCTGATGTTGATTATTTGAATGAAAATCATTACTCTATTTTATCAGGAGGACATTCTACAGTAGATGGAAAAGTAAACAATGATCCAGCAGGATTTGCAAATGTTGATAGTTTAAATAGCATTCTCGTAGAAATAAAAAATAACAAACAAATACTAAGAATGGAATTCCCTACTAATTTCTATAGAACTGAGAAAATGAATTTGTATGGAAATGACCGATACTTTGTTGGACTAGGATCTAGATTAGGAACTATGGGAGAAACCAAAACAGCTTCTAAAAATCCATTTATTTTATGGAATAAAGAAGATAATAAGATATTCGAAAAATATAATTTGAAAATTTATAAAGAAGCTGACCGATTAGTTGTATCTGGAACATTTAAAAAAGATGATCATGTCCAAATCATTTTAGATAGCCTTTTTAAAAACAAAACTTACAACATGATTATTTCTAAAAAACCCTATACAGCAATGTGTGTAGATATCTTTAATGAAGAAGAAACAAAAAATGGAATTCATGTTACAAAATATATCAATGATATTGGCTTAAAAGGAAAATATTACATTTATATAAAAATCAATAACACAGTTTATGATATCAACCAATATGTTGAATATTAAAGCTTCTTAGGAAGCTTTTTATAATACTATTTTTACCAAAATTACATCCTCCCCTATCTTTTCGATTTGAGACCACTTTATTCCAATTTCTCCATTGTTAGAAAACATTGAAACAAAAAACTTTGACTTTTCTACAATTAATTCTGCCATTTTTCCTTCTGAATCGATCGAAACATCAATAATATTTCCAACTTTTTTGCCATCTACTAAATTAATAACATCTTTATTTTGTAAATCAGATAAACGCATAAATACCACCCACTTAGTTCTATTTTATGTTTAAAAAAAGTCTATATTCTGTTTAAAAAATGAAAAGTCTCTTCATAATACCTTTGAAAGGAGAAGATTATGGCACGTCATAAAGTAGACATTTGTGGCGTGAATACTGCGAATATTAATGTATTAAGTAATAATGAACAAATAGAGCTTTTAAAAAAATTTAAAGATGGAGACATTTTCGCGAAAGATGAATTAGTAAGCGGAAATCTAAAATTAGTATTATCCATTTTAAGAAAATTCAGCAATCGAGTGGATAATATGGATGACTTATTTCAGGTAGGTTGTATTGGCTTAATTAAAGCCATTGAAAACTTTGATTTATCTCATGAAGTTCGATTTTCTACTTATGCAGTACCTATGATTTTAGGAGAAATTAAACGTTATTTAAGAGATAACAATAGTGTTCGAATTGCTAGAAGCATTAAAGATACTGCTTACAAAGCAAACAAAGTTAAAGAAGAACTCACCAATGAACTAGGAAAAGAACCTAGTATTCATATGATAGCTACAAAATTAAATATGAGCGATTTTGAAGTTGGAAATGCTTTAGATTCTATGAAAGATACAATCAGTATGTCAGAACCTATTTATAGCGATGGTGGAGACACCATCTTTCTAGAAGACCAATTGAAAGATAAAAAAAATGAAGATTTCGATTTGCATGTTGAATTAAAAGATGCGATCGCAAAATTAAAAGAGAAAGAACAATTTATTATAAGAGAGCGTTATTTGATTGGAAAAACACAAATGGAATTGGCCAATGAAATTGGTATTTCACAAGCTCAGATTTCACGTCTAGAGAAAAGTGGATTAGAAAATATCAAAAAAATGATGCAATAAAAACAATACTAAAAAAAGTATTGTTTTCTATTTAAAAAACCCTTGTTATGATTTTTTATAAACATATTCCTTTGGTTTTTCTTCTATAACATCTTTCCCAATTCCCCAATAAGAATGAACACTTTTCCAGCCTGGATAATTTGCATCACCAAATTCTTCTGCCATCTTTCTTAACGCATCTTCCCTATCAAATCTAGCATCAGCTTCTTCTCTGCTTATTTGTCCTCTTGCTCTACGAATCTGCCCTGCTACAAATAATTTTTCTTGTTCATTTCCAAAATATATTTCTTCTACAAAAGAATCCTCTACTACACTTCCAACGTGTACACCATAACGACAACGTAAACTCATACGTGCACTTCTATCATAAGGTAAACTATTATAATACATTGACCCTCTAATTCTTCCATTTTCATCTTTAATGTCTGTCCATAAACAATGATCTGTTTCCTCTAAAGTCCATCCCTTAGGTAAGGTTGCCCTACATAGAATATCATCATCTGGAATATCCGTAAATGTAAAACCTAACTGTTCCCATTCTTCTTTACTTGGCTTCATTCTTTTTGCCATCATGACACTATTTAATGCATTTCTTCGCTCTTCAATGTTCATATGATCCAAAACATCAGGTTCTCTATCAAATATACGCACTAGTATTAATAGTGCCTCTAATTCTGCTTTACTTTTCATATAAATCCCCCTAACAATAAAATTTATTATAACAAAGTTTAAAAAAAATCTATATCAATTACCCAAAAAAAAGCAATACAAAACTTGTATTACTAAACTCCTACTGACATTGTTTCAGGAAGTGTTGAACCTCCATCAATCACAATTCCTTGACCTGTAATATAAGAAGATTCTGAGCTTGCTAAAAAGGCCGCCAATTCTCCTAATTCTTCTATTGTTCCCAAACGCTTCATTGGAATTCCTGCTGCAATACCATCAATTACAGATTCAGGATTTTCATTATCAGATTCTTCTGCAATTCCATCTACCATTGGAGTCTTAATATACCCTGGCATTATTGCATTTACCCTAATATGATCAGTTACTAATTCTGCTGCCAATGCTTTTGTAAAGCCAATTAGAGCTGCTTTAGTTGTAGCATAAGCTACTTCTCCTGGATCGGCCACCATTGGTCCTGTAACACTAGACAAATTGATAATAGATCCGCCTGTTTCTTTCATATATGGAAGCGCTGATTTGGTAACATTCCATGTCCCTTTGATATTAATATCAAAATGAAAGTCTCTTGTTTTATCGTCCATGTCCTCGAACCTAGTTAACTTAGCTACTCCAGCATTGTTGACTAAAATATCAATACTTCCAAATTTCTTTCCAATTGCTGACATACAAGCATCTACCATTTTGGCATCTCTAATATCAACCTGAAATCCCGCTACTACATTCTCCGAATTTTTTAATTTTTGTAAAGACTCTTTTAATTTATCTGAATAGTCTAAAACAATTACTTTAGCGCCATATTTTAAAAATACTTCAGCAATTCCGTATCCATTTCCCATCGCGCCACCTGTAACAACTGCTACTTTTCCATCTAACTTCTTCATCATACCCCGTCCTATCCTAGTACTATCTTTATCCATTATAGCACAATTCCAATAAAAAGAATAGTAAAGTTTGTTTTTATAACACACTTATAGCCATTATTTCAACCCAATGACATATAAACAAATTCCCATATTCGTTGCTTTAAAATTGATCAAACAACTTAAAATTCGATTTCATACAAAAAGAACTGTTTTTCAGTTCTTATATTTTATTTAAATTTTGTAGTTTCCGAATCACTTTTTTCTCAATTCTAGAAATATATGACTGACTAATTCCAAGTACATCTGCCACATCTTTTTGCGTCATTTCAGTAGAATTATAAAGTCCATACCTTAAAATCATAATTTTCTGATCACGTTCATTTAATTTTTTGATTTCACTATACAGTAATGACTTTTCTGTTTCATTTTCTAATCCTTTGGTTACAATATCTGATTCAGTTCCCAAAATATCCTCTAATCTCAGTTCGTTTCCTTCTGCATCATAACTAAGACTATCTTCAAAACTAACTTCACCTCTTCTTTTTTTATTCTTTCTTAAAAACATTAAGATTTCATTATCAATACATCTAGAAGAATAAGTCGCCAATTTAATATTTTTATCTGGTTTATAGGTACTAACCCCTTTAATGAGACCAATTGTTCCAATACTAACCAAATCTTCCAAATCAACGCCTGTATTTTCATACTTTTTGGCTAAAAATACAACCAAACGCAAGTTATGTTCAATCAGTTTACTTTTAGCTGACTCGTCACCTTCTATACTTTTTTCTATGTATAAAGCCTCTTCTTCTTTAGAAAGTGGTTCTGGCAATTTATCAGCACTTCCCACAAAAAATAAATTATGATCAATTATAAAAATCTTTTTTAATAATTCCCATATTTTTCTAAACATATGATCCCTCCATTACTTTCGTATGTAGTAAAACATCAATTCCATCAATGGTAATATTTTGTTTCATTATGCCAAGCAATATATTTTTTTTCTTTCCAACTCCCTTAATTTCAATTTCTGGAATTCGAATACATTCTAATAAAGTCGTTCCACTTGCTGTACTGATTGGAACCAATATCATTTTAAATTCATTAATATCATAAATAAATTTTCGGTGATCAATCAAAATAATTGGATTATGATGATATGGTTCTACCAAATGATTTCCACTATCTAAAAAGCCATTACAGTGTAGAATTCGATTATTCCCAAAATTTAAATTTACTTGATAATAATTAGAATAATTATTTTTTAAATACATTCCCTGTTTGACATAAATAAATAAGATGATTGGAGAAAAAATAAGCAATACAATATAGTTGACACTCAATCCGTTATGATAAAAAACAATTCCTTCTTGCTTATATGAAAATTCTACATTTAAATAATATAAAAAGCCTCCTAATATCATACTTGCACTATATAAATAAAATAAATTTTTAAATGTGTACCTAAAATCTCGAAAACCAAAAGATAAAATTACCATAACAATACTGATTATGATTTTTAATATAAAAAGTTCTAAACTGCTTATTTTAACAAACAAAAATAATATACTAAGTCCTCCAAAAAAAGCACCTTTTAATAGTTGATTAACAGAAACATTTCTTCTTAAAATAATAGATACTCCCATTAGTAAAAAGAAATCAAACAAAAAGTTTAAAATCATAATTAAATCAAGATAGATTTTCATGATATCACCAAAGATACTTTATCATAAAGTTTCTATAAATTATGTCGTTTTATTTTTTAATTCATCAATTTCTTGCTGCATTGCTTTAATCGTTTCTTCAAATAAGCAAATCAAATCTTGATTGGATAGTGAACTTGTTGTTTCATTGTCTTTCAAAATGGCAATTCTAGCTGCATTTGTACATAATACTTGTCCTACTAGCATTAACCAGTTTCCTAAATCATTTTGTTGCTTTGCATTTAAATTCGGTATGATTAAAAACCCTACAACAACCGCAGTAATTGTAAAGGCACTTGCTTGTTCATTTAATTTTTCATTCATTTTTCTTCTCCATTATAGTAAATGATAATATAATAATATTTATTCAAAAAAAAGATGCCTTTTTGACATCTTAGAAACCTCTTTTTCTTAAAAAAGCTGGAATGATTGTATCATCTTCATTTCCTGTATCTGGATCCTCGGCCTTCTTTGCTTCTTCTCTTCTACTTGGAGCATTATAAGATTGATATAATGGTTCTGTTTTGTCTTCAAAACCAGTTGCTATTACAGTTACAATAATTTCATCATTTAAATTTTCATTAATGACTGCACCAAAAATCGTATTGATATCTGTATTTGCAGAAGAACGAATTACCTCAGCTGCTTCCTCTACTTCAAAAAGTGTAAGATTCGCACCACCTGTCACATTAATAATAGCATCTGTTGCGCCACTAATACTAGTCTCTAATAATGGGCTTGATACAGCTTGTCTTGCTGCTTCTGTTGCTCTATCTTCTCCAACTCCCATTCCAATTCCAATAAGCGCATTTCCTCGCTTTTCCATAACTGCTTTTACATCTGCAAAGTCAAGGTTAATTAATCCTGCTACTGCAATCAAATCAGAAATTGATTGAACACCTCTTCTTAACACATTATCAACTTCTTTAAACGAATCTAATAGTGGTGTTGTTTTATCAATAATCTCTCTTAATCTATCATTTGGAATTACAATTAAAGTATCAACATTTTTCTTTAATTCTTCTAATCCTGATAGAGCTTGTGTCATTCTTTTCTTTCCTTCAAATGAAAATGGCTTTGTTACAATTCCTACAGTTAAAGCTCCCATACCTTGAGCTATATTGGCAATTACAGGAGCCGCTCCTGTTCCTGTTCCTCCACCCATACCACAAGTAACAAATACCATATCTGCTCCTTTTAAAGCCTCTTCAATATCTGTTTTTGATTCTAAAGCTGCTTCCTTTCCTATTTGAGGGTTTGCTCCAGCACCCAAACCATTCGTAAGCTCTGTTCCAATTTGTATTTTAACTGGTGCTTGTGAAGTATTCAATACTTGTAAATCCGTATTGGCTACAATAAAGTCTACACCCTTGACACCAGATTCTATCATTCTATTAACGGCGTTACATCCTCCGCCACCAACACCAATTACTTTTATTTTTGCTAATTGATCTATTTCTAATCCAAACATATATATCCTCCCTTATTCGCCAAAAAAGTATCCAAATACTTTACCTAACATTGTATCGTTTGAAATATTAATTACATTTCGTTTTGATGATGATAACGCTTCCATATCATTGTTACTGATCATAGTAAAATCTTGTCCTTTTAGTTTCTGCTTATGAATGAAATAAACAATATTTCCAACTACTGAAGAATATTTATTATTCCGAATTCCTACTACTTTTACATTTCCTACTATTGCATTCTTTCCTAATATTTCAGAAACAATGTAGTCAAAACTAGAACTGCTGCTTACCCCTCCAGTAACAATAATATATTCAATCGGTTTTTCTGCTAGGATACTAATTTCTTTTCTTGCTAGAGTCAGGATTTCCTCTATTCTAGACATTACAATTTCAGAGGCCTCTAGTTGTTTAATTACTACTTTTTCTCCACTTGTATTCAATACCTCATATCCTTCATTTGGACTCGCATATTTTTTATATGCCAAGGCAAACTTTTCTTTCATTCTAACTGCATCTTTCATGTCAATTTTATACATATAAGCCAAATCATTATCAATGCTTTTTCCGCCTAATCCAATCACAGAATTTTTTACAATAATACCTTTGTTATAAAGAGAAACTGAAGTCGTTTCTGCTCCTATATTAACAATTGCTCCTACTAAGTCACTATTCTCTTTATTCTTAAAAGCATAGGCATCTCCAATACTATTTAAGGAAATATCTACAACTTCCACCCCAATTTCTTCCAATAAACTTATCACAGAATAAACATTTTTTTTAGGAGTTGTAACCATGATAGCTCTAGCACCTAACAAAGTTCCATTCAAACCTTTTGGTTCTTTTATTCCACCTTGATTATCAATTGAAAAGTCAATTGGGAGTATTGTTACCATCTCTTTATTTGGATTTAATTTTGATTGAATCGCATTCTCTAATACATTGATAACATCCTCTCCTACAACGGTCTCACCCAAAAGTCTAGTTTCTCCTTTTACCATCGTAAATTCAGCAAAATAACTTGGAATAGATGCAATTACTTGCTTAATATGAATTCCAAGCATATCTTCAATCTCATTAAATGCCTGCCTAATAGATATAGAAGCTTCTTCTACATCTGTAATTAACCCTTTTTTTATTCCTTTCGATTTAACAGAAGATGCTGCTAATAAATTTAATTTATTTTTATACAACTCACAAACAACGAGCTTGATTGTATCTGAACCAATATCAATACTTGTATAAATATGTTTCACATGATCATCTCCTACAATCTAATAACAATTATACTATATATTTTAAAAAAGTAAAAGAGATATAATAAAAAAAGTGACAAAAAGAAAGCTTTCTCAATCACTTTTTAAAATTTATCTATTTAGATACTAAAAAATTAGCACGATATACTTTTTTCTTTATAAGATCATTATTTGCCTTAGAATCACAAGTCATAATAACACTACCAGATTGTTCACTAAAATCGCTTAGTGTAGAAATCATATTTAAACGACGATTATCATCTAAAGACCCCCAACCAATTCCATCTAACAATAATGGTTGTCCTTTTTCTTGATTGCTTAAAATTGAAGCTAGATAAAGGCATCGTTCTTCTGTTGAAGAAAGCTGATATGGATTATTTGGAAGTCCCAATTCTTGAAACATAGACCATAACTTTTGATAATAATAAGTAAGTATGTCTTGATCTGCACTTTGAATATTTTGAATATAAGATTCTTCCGTTGGATAACCAACTTGAACAATTGGAGATTTTAGAACTTCGGATAACTCTCTTAAAAAAGCCAAACTGCTTTTTGTCTCTGAATCTGAAACAACATTAAAATTACGAAGTTTATATTTCTCTGCTCCTACTGTAATTATAGAGCCAAGTTCTCTTTTTTTATTTTCAAATAAAATTTTAGAAAATTCTGAAGCTTTTAAAAATAGCTTTCTCATATATCTAAAATTTTCTTTTATATCCCACATGTCACTAGTTAACTGCATTTCATCTGGCAAAAGAAAGACCAAGTTCAGATTATATTGAAGAGTTTCTTGTTCTTGCCTATAAATAGGAAATAAAATTTCACTTGCAAATTCTTCATACCCATCTTCTGTTAATATTCCTGCTTGCAACACCTGTTCTCTAACCTTTTCTTCTCTTAAATCCAACACAAAAAAGTGTGCTTTTTCATGTCCTACAAAAGTTTGGATATATTTTGCATAACGAATTCTTTTTCCACGAAATAAGAAATTTGAACTTTGTTTGATCATAGTAAGCCTCTTTTCATAAAACAGTCATTATAATATCAAAAAAAAGAGATAGATTCAAGTCTATCCTTCTAAAATTTCAAAAGAATTTCCAGCATCCAATTTAATAATTCCTTTTTTTCCAATAAACTCATCTTTACTAATAATTTCTGTATAATGATTAATCAATGAAAACCGGGTAAGAGTTAAGTAAACATAGTTTCCATCACTCATAGAAAGAAGAAATCTACCATCATCCACTTCATTTGGATCATATTTAATTTCTGAAATTCTTCCCAAAATATCCTTAGAAACTTCTCTCATTCTTTCCATAAACTGTTCATATTTGGTATTAGGAATATAATTGATAACCAAAGGTACATCAAAAGTTGCTTTCACTTCTGTCCCATCTAGCAAAACGATTTTATTATTTGGCTGATAATAAAACATAGGATAATTTTCTTCTATCACAATTAGAACTCTACCTGTCCAGTTCTTACTTACATTTGCAGATTTAATGTAAGTACTTTGCTCCAATCTTTTTTTTATTTTAGAACTTGAATTTATAAAACTAGAAGGATAATCTTGTAAATGAGCCAAATCAATGATTTCTTGATCATGTAAGTAATAATTATTTTGAATAACAATATTTTTAATTGGTGCTCTATAGCAGAAAGATAAAAAAAGATAAAGTAAGATTAAAATAATAAAGGCAATCAAGATTCTTCCATACCGAATTTTGATTTTCTTTTTTGGTTCCATCTTTTTTTGGGGTGCAATATTTGGTTGATATGAAACATTTTTTTTAACTACTTTATTTTTTTTATTTTTCACAAAATCACCTTTTTATTCTACGAATTCTTGTTCTACTTTTAATTCAATTCCTGTTTCCTTTTTTACTTTCTCTTGAATTTCTCTAATTAATTGTTTAATATCTTCTCCTGTCGCTCCATCTTTATTAATAATAAAATTGGCATGTTTTTTACTTACTTCAGCACCGCCGATTTTTTTTCCTTTATATCCGATCAATTCTATTAGTCTACCAGCAAAATCTCCTTCTGGGTTACGGAATACACTTCCTGCACTTGGATATTCTAAAGGTTGGGTTTCCAATCGTCTTTTTTTTCTTTCCTTGATCAATTCTGAAATTTCCTCCTGGTCACCATGTATCAATTCTATCTTTGCTTCTAAACAAATATATCCAGAATGTTTTTGCAAAAAAGACGTTCGATAATGAAATTCCATCTCTTGATTTGTAAGTTCTTTGATTTCTAATTCTGGTGTTAATACTGTAACTGTTCTTACAATATAGCCCATATCACTTTTATAGGCTCCTGCATTCATAAAAATAGCTCCCCCTACAGTACCTGGAATTCCAGTAGCAAATTCTAGGCCTGACAATCCCATTCTTGATGCTTTTAAAGCAAGCTTCATAATTGAGTAACCAGCCCCTACAGTAATCATAGTATCGTTTATTTCCAAATGATGAAACGCTTCTAATTTGATTAATACCCCATTATAATGTTTTTCAAATATCAAATTAGAACCATTTCCAATAATTTTATGTTTCACATGATTGACTTTTAAAAACTGCAATAAGGTTTTTAATTCTTCTATAGAAGTGGGAAAAATAACTGCATCTATAATTCCCTCCATTTGATATGTTGTATACTCTTTTAAATTACAGTTTGCAAGTACTTTACCACAATTTAAATTTTCTAATTGTTTTATAATATCCATATTTACTTCCTATCTATTAACTTTTGAATGCAAGTAACAATTCTTGTTGCACTATCTGGAATGTCTAATTTTCTTAGTTGTTCTTTCATCTCTTGCTGCTTTAATTTATTTGCTAATATAGAATCAATGCTTTTTACTAATATATCATCCTTTAAATCCTTCTCTTCCAATAAAACTGCTGCTCCTTTTTCAGTAAGGGCTATTGCATTTTTATACTGATGGTTATTTGGAACATAAGGACTTGGTATTAGAATAGATGGGATATGAAGTGCAATGAGCTCGCTTAATGTAGAAGCACCTGCTCTTGTTACCATTAAATCTGTATTTTTCATAATTCGAGTCATATTTTCAATATATGGAACAACTTTTACATTTTGTGGAAATTTAGTTTTTGAAACATCATCATAATCTTTCTTTCCTGTTACAAATAAAACTTCATAGCTTTTTCCTCGAAATTGATTCATTGTTGCCACTAAAAACTCATTAATTTTTGTTGCACCTAATGATCCCATTACAATAAGTACCAATTGTTTTTCTTGATGCAAACCAAATTCTGCTTTGCTCATTGGCATTTTTTTCACCGCATCTTCACTACAAGGATTTCCTGTAAAAATCGTTTTTTCTTTTGGAAATGAATTTACCGAATCGGGAAAAGAAACACCAATTTGATCTACATACTTACTCAAAAATAAATTAGAAGCTCCAGGGACACTATTTTGTTCATGAATAAATGTTTTAATTTTTAGTTTATGTGCGGCATAAATAACAGGAGCTGTCACATATCCCCCCACTCCAATTACAATATCAGGCTTAAAATCTTTTAATATTCTTTTTGATTTTTTAATTGCTTTCATAAAATAATAAATTGTTTTCCCATTTTTTAAAAGCTTTTTTCGATAAAAACCATAAATTTCCAATTGTTTAAAAGGAATATGGTGAGCTGGAACAATAGAATTTTCCATTCTATCATGAGTTCCAATATATAAGAATTCACTATTGGGTTCTTTTTCTTTTATTTTATTTATAATTGCTAACGCTGGATAAATATGACCACCTGTTCCACCTGCACTTATGACAACTCTCATATTATCACACCCTTCAAAGTTCATTATATCATATTCTATTCAATTTCTAAAGAGTTTATGAGGAGAAAAAAAATAGGAAAATCCTACTTTTAGCCCTCTATAGCAGTATGATTAAAGCTACACTTTCCTGCTGGAAGTGGTACTTTATCATCTGTTCCACTATCTTCTACTACTTCATAAATATACTGATTTGAACCAGATTTAATCTTTACTATCATATCATTTGGAAACTGTGCGCCAGTAATTGGATTTTCAATAGAAACTTCCAATATTCCTTCTGCTTTTAAGCATCCTAAAGTAATACTGGTATTAATCGATTCCTCAGGTATTTCTAATGCATGTTTTGCCATCCAATCCCCTGCAGCTTTTTTAATATTCTCCATTTGAATTTTATATAGATTTTGTTTCCCTCTAGCTATATTTCTTGAAACCATTGGAATCGCTAATAGTGCTACAACAGCTAATATAGTAATAACTCCTAAAAGTTCAGCTAGTGTAAATCCTCTTTGCTTCATTTAGACACCCTCTACTCTATATATAATCATATAGTTTTTTTAATATTTAGTCAAGGTTATTTCTTAAAAAAAATTAGGAAGAAAAAGAGAAAAGGACTAAATGTTCTCTTCTCTAATCGCATCTAAAATATTTTCTTTTTTCATTTTTTTCGTTGCATACATCATTGTTAAAAAGATAATTATAAATACAGCAAGAACTGCAATTCCAATACTTTTCCATGGTATTAAAAATTTACCAAAACTGCTAACTCCTGACATTACGCTATGAATCCATAAAATAATTAAGAAAGAAAATGGGATTCCATACAATAAAGATTTTACTCCAAAGAAGAAACTTTCAAAGTATAAAATTTTATTAAAGCCATGTGGAGTAAGACCCATACTACGTAGCATTGCAAATTCTTTTCTCCTTAATTGAATACTTGTGTTAATGGTATTAAAGACACTCGTAACTCCAATTAATGTAACAAGTGTAATAAATCCATATAATAGTAATCCTACTACAATATATAAATTTTTCATTTGTCTCATTTCTTTTGGGTAATTAAAATAGCTAATTTCCCATTTATTACTCAATGTTTCCCTATAATCTGTAACATATTGGTCTAATTTTTGATACTTTGGAGCTTTTAGATATATATAAGAACTATCTGAATAATAACTATCATAATATTCTTCGTTTTCTTTAAATAGTTGATTAAAAGTTGCTTCAGGAACAATTATGACAATAGCTCCCTCTGATAGAAAATTATCTATTACAAATGGTACTTTTTTTGTAATATAAATATTTTCTAAACTACCATTACAAGTAAGTTCAAATTCTTCACCTGCTATTCTATTACATATATTAAATTGATATTCTTTTTTTGGGTCTTTTAAAACTGTAGAATTATAAACTTTCCGGTTATTATTTCTATATAATACATATTTTGTTTTGTCAATCAAGATTGGTTGTTCTTCTTTTAATCCTAGTTCCTTTAAATAACTTTTGTAATTATCAGTATCCAATGAAATAATGGTAAGAGAAATTCCATCTGTCTTTGATCCACTAAAATAGTCTATCAGTTCTTCATTATATAGTTCATCTAATTTATAAGAAGTAGTATATTTTGAGCCATATTTCAATACAGCATTTTTTTCTACGCCTTCATAATTCTTCACAGTATCAATAAAATTCTGATAAGTAGAAGGTTCTTTTACCACTAATTCTATATCAAAATCTGGTATTTCTAATGTATCAGAAGAAGTTTTCATTCCATATTCAACAAAAGTTGAAAATGAAATGAATAGCACAATACTGATGAAAAGAGATACAATTGTAATACGATATTTTTTCTTATTTCTCTTAATATTCTTTAAAGCAATCTCTCCTTCTACTCCAAAGAATTTCTGTACCCATTTTCCTGTTTTTAATTTTCTATTCTTAATTTTAATATCATCATTTAGTCTGATTGCTTCTATTGGAGTAATTTTACTTGCTTTTAATGCTGGCAAATATGCTGAAATTAAAATAGTAACAATCATAAATGTAATTGGTATGATTAAAAATATTGGATAAGCTGTTAGCACAAGATTGGTTCCAAATAAATTAGGAATTAAATAATTAATAATCGCTACTACGATACCAATTCCAATAAAACTTCCTAATACTCCTAAAGGAATTCCAATTAGTCCTACAATGAGAGCTTCAAAAAATACAGTTTGTCGCAATTGTTTTTTTGTAGCACCAATACTAGAAAATAATCCAAATTGTTTTTTTCTTTCCATAACAGAAATCGCAAATGAATTATAGATAACAACAACACACCCAATCGATACTAAGGTTAACATAATCACCATAACATTAATGAGAGCTTGCATAATATTTCCATATCTGCTAGCACCATAAAGAGCTAACAAAGAATCATTATAATGAACTTCTGCTTCTCCTTCAAAAAAGCCTAAATTTTTCGTCAAAGATTTCATATCCTCATACGCTTTTGATGGTTTTTTAAACGTCATATAAACATTGACATTTTGATTTTCTAAATCAATTTTTGTTAAAAAAGTATAACCTGCTGCATTCCAAGGTTCAAATACTGGTTTTTCTATAATCCCTACTATTTTATATGTATATTCTTTTGTATCTACCAAAGTTTTTGAAACATCATCTTTATACGTATACTCATATTTTTCAGTATCTGCTTCTACATCTGAATCAATATCATAAAATTCTTCATTTTTAGGAAGAGTGCCTTCTTCATTCTCTCTTCTTCCAATTTTTAAAGTAATTTCTTCTCCTATTTGATAATTAATTTTATTTTCATTTAACAAATGATTTGGAATGACAATTTCATTTTCATTTTCTGGAAATCTTCCCTTTACAAGCTTCATTTCTTTCAAATAATCATCAGATACAGCGTTGATAAAAAAGTACTTTTTAGAATCATCAGCTTCACTCTCTTTAAATTCACTAAATCCTATTGGTGATTCATAAAAATAATGTTTCACATGATGATTATTTGCTAAAACATCTAATTTTTTATTATCTAAATCAAATAATAAAGCATGATAATCTCCAGTCTCTGCTTTCGTAGTACGAATAGAATTATCTTGAATCGTTGAAAATAAAAGTCCAATTCCAACCATTAAAGCAGTTGATAAAATAATTCCAATAATGGTTACAATAGTTCTTTTTTTATTCATCTTTAAATGTTTTATTGTAAGTTCATTTAATATTTTCATTATTGCACCTTCTCATCATTGATAATTTTCCCATCATCAATGGTAATAATTCTATTGGCGTTTAACGCAAGATTATAATCATGGGTAATCATAATAATGGTCTGTTTGTATTTTTTGTTCGATAATTTTAATAATTCTACAATCTCTTTTGAGGCCTTACTATCTAGATTCCCAGTTGGTTCATCTGCTAAAAGTAAAGCCGGATGGTTCATCAAAGCTCTTCCGATAGATACCCTTTGTTGTTGCCCACCTGATAGTTCATTTGGTAAATGACTAATTCGATTTTGTAATCCTAATGTTTCTATTAATTCATTTAAATAAACTTGGTCTACTTTCTTACTATCTAATAAAATTGGTAATGTGATATTCTCTGTTACATTTAAAATTGGAATTAAATTATAAAATTGATAAATAAGTCCAACTTGTCTTCTTCTGAAAATCGCCAAGTTTGTCTCGTTTAATTTATAAACATCTTCCCCTTCTACATATACTTTTCCACTAGTAGGTCTATCTACTCCACCTAGTATATGTAAAAGTGTACTTTTTCCACTTCCACTAGATCCTACAATTGCAACAAACTCCCCTTTTTCTACTGAGAAACTGACATGATCTAAAGCTTTTACCAAAGTTTCTCCTTTTCCATACGTTTTGCATAAATTGTCTACTTTTAATATTTCCATAATATTCGTCCTTTCTTACTTTTTACATATAATTTTTTTAGAATGCAAGGATGAAACTTCTTCCTCTGCTTTTTCAAATAGCATAGCACTTTCTATAATCCCAATCAAGCAAAATACAATGATGACTGGAAGTATATAACAAATAATCTCTTTCATAAGAATTCCTCCTTCACTGATATCATTCTATCTAATATTTATGACTTTCATGTGACTAAAATCATGACAGTTTTGTCACTTACTCTTTTCTGAATCATATGGTTAATTATTTAAAAATGCAAAATAGAATAAACAATATTTATATTTTTAACAGTTTCAAGTGTTTTCTTAATAAGATTTTCTTCTACTATCTCAGTAAAAAAGATAGAAAAATCTATCTAAATCATATTTTTATAAAATTTGATAAAAAAATTAGTTCCTTCTCCTTCTATAGATGTTGCATAGATTTCTCCTTGCTGCTTCTCCATAACCTTCTTTGCCATATTTAAGCCGACACCAATAGACTCTTTATTTCCACTTCCAGTGTAAAAACGTTCAAAAATATGAGGCAATTCTTCTTTCTTTATGCCACTTCCTGTATCTTGAATAGAAACTTCTGTATAAAGTGGATTATCAGAAATAGAGATTATTATTTTGCCATTTTCTTCTGTATGTTCATAAGCATTTTTTAAAACATTCACAAATACTTCTACAGTCCAGTGGGGATCTAATAATACCATCGTTTTATTTTGCTTTTCAAAAAGAACTTCAATTTTCTTTAATTCTATTGGAATTTGAAGGGGTTCTAAAGCTTCCTCTATTACATTTGAAATATTAGTTAATTCCAATTTCAATTGAACACTTCCACTATCCAAACGTGACATTTTTAACAATGTTGTTACAAGCCATTCTATTCGCTCTAACTGCATTCTATTTTTGTCTAAAAATTGCTGTTTTGTTTTAGAATCAATATCATCTTTTGATAATAAATCGTTAATCACATACATGCTCGTTAAAGGGGTTCTTATTTGATGAGAAATATCAGATAAAATTTGTTCTAATTCTTTTTTATCTTGTAAAGACTGATCTCGCCCTTCTTTTAATTTTACAGTCAATTTATACACATCATTTTTTAAAGTGCTAATATTTCCTTCTTCATAATCTTTTATATCTAAATTATATTTTCCATTTAAAACATGATCCATATATTCACTAAGAGATTTTAATTGTTGATTATGTTTCTTTAAAAAGATCCAATAGGAAAAGGAAAGCAAAAGAAAAATTCCTGTTATGATAAAAAAAGTTGAGAGCATAACTTCAGTCTGTAAATGATGGAAGTGCTCCAAATAATTTAAAGTTCCAGTTTCATCCAAACCATATTTCTTTAAAATCTGTTTGCCTTCATCAAAATTTCCGTTTCCAGACAAAATAGAAGTAATCACCTCATCTTCTAGTTCAGGATGTGTATTTAAAAGAGCTGATATCATATAACCATTATTTTTAACAAACTCTTCTTTATACTTCACATCTATAAATTGAAAAAATAAAAATCCAATGATTAGAGTGATTCCAAATAAAATAAGTTCTCCCAAAATAAGTCGTTTTACATCTTTATTTTTTAACATGTTCCACCGACTTTATATCCAATTCCTCTAACTGTTTCAATTATTTTAGGTTCATTTGGATTATCTTCTATCTTTTCTCTTATTCTTTTTACATAAACAGTCAAAGTGTTATCATTAACGTATGCTTCATTCACATCCCAGATATCTGCCAATATTTTTTCTCTAGAAAAAACTACATTTGGGTTCAAAGCAAGAATCAGTAATATTTTATATTCTAGAGCAGTTAGCATTACATCCACTCCATTTTTAAATACTTTTGCTTGTTTCATATCAATTTTAATATTTTGAAGCGTAATAACAGAGCTGTTCTCTTTAGAGTTTCTTCTAAGAACATTTTTGATTCTAGAAACAAGTTCTCTTGCTTTAAATGGTTTTGTAATATAATCATCTGCTCCCATATCAAGTCCTCTTACAATAGATATTTCCAAATCATTAGCAGTTAGAAAGATAATTGCAATATCTTTGATTTTTTTTATTTTTTGAAAAGTCTGATATCCATCTTCATCTGGTAAATTAATATCTAATAGTACCAAATCAAACAATTCTTTTTCTATACATTCAATTGCTTCTTTTGCACAGGAAGCTTCTCTAATTTCAAAGTTTTCAGCTTCCAAATAGTATTTCAAACCTACACGAATCGTTTCTTCATCTTCTACAATTAAAATCTTTGCCATAATCTCACCTAATCCTATTATACTATATTTTACCTTATTAAAAGTGAATAAAAAGTAAGAAAAAAGAGAATTTATCTCTTTTTCATAGCAAGATATAATTGCATAGCTTTTTTTTCTTCTGTTACAATTTGGGTTTCTCCTACAATTGTACTTCGAAACGGATAAGAAAGCGCTTGCAATTCAGCGCGTGTTTGTTTCAAGGCGTTTAATTGATTGTCTCTATTTTTAAACATAACAACATGTTTCGAAGTCATCATAGCGCCATTATCATTCACAATACATTTTAAATATTGAGAAGCAACTTTTGCATGCTTTAGTTTCATTTTGCAAGTATGAATTCCATGCTGTTTTAGAATTTGAACGACCTCTTTTAATTTTTGATTCGCACGTTTTTTCTGCAATCTTGGAAGTATCAAATTGAAACTGGTTTTGATAGGTGCTAGAACAGCAACAATCCAAAGATAAATAGATGGGTTTATAAAATTCCAAGTAAGAGGGCATAAAATAAGAGCTTCTATCACTAATACAATAGTAAATAATTTAAGATTTTTATAAAGAATCAAAGGAACATTAATTTTCTTTTTGCTATTTTCAATCAATTCTTCTAATTTATATTGTGTTAAATCCATATTAAAACCTTGACCTTGCTAATGTTTTTTCTAATATGCTTTTTACTTGTTTTGAGTCTTCCATAATTTCAACATAGTCTACATCTATAACATCTCCACTTGTTATTGGTCTAAACTCTTGAACAAGTTCTGAACGTACTTGCCTTAATGCTTTTAATTGCTCATTTTCATCTGTAAAAATCGTTATACTTTCCACAATATTAGTAATCCCCTGCTCACGCATAACTTGACTTGGGAGTTTCTCTGCAACAAGTGCTCTTTTTAAATTCAATCTGCTAACATCTATTCCCTCTTGATTTAAATATTTTGCTAAAGATGTCAACTGTTGATTTGCTTGATGTTTTATTTTAGCATGTGTGTATACCTGACTTAACACATTAATAACAGCACAGCCTCCTGATCCAACCCAGCATGTCCACGGTAAAACTTGATGTAATATGTTATTGCAAAATAAACCTGCTACACAAACTAAAAATGTAAAAACGGATAACCCTTTAATCAATAAGTTTTTCAAATTTAATTTTTTCCTACTCATTAAAATTATTTGATGAATATCAATACTATTTAAATTCATATAAAGTCCCCCTTTTCAAACGAATTTATTCTATCACATATTTCATTTTCGTTAAACAAAGGGAATATTAATTCTTATTCCTCTTATTTTCTAATAGTAATTGCTTTACTTTTGGTGAATCTTTTACAATTTTAGTATATTGTCTATCTATACTCTCACATTTTACTTCCTTGACACAATCACGCAAACACGCAATATAACTATATGGTTCTCTTAATAGTTCACTTCGAATTTGTTGAAGTGCTTTCAATTGTCCATAATTGTCTTGGAATATAGTTGTTTGAACTTTTCCTATTCCATATAAATAAGACTCACTATCTTCATTATAACTACGAGTAGTAAATGTAGTTGCTTTTTGAAGCTTTAATCGAGTAGTATGAATCCCATTCTTTCCTAGTTCTTTGGCTACTTTACGTAGTTTTGATGAAGCATATACACGTCTTTGCGCATTTTTTATATAAAAAGAAACAGGGGTAACAAAAGAAGAAATTGCAGCACCCAATAATACATACTTATAAGGAGCAACAATTAGTCCTAATAAAAATATACAACCCATAGCAACTGAAAATTTACTTAATTTTTTCTCTTTTTCATTCATCCTAATATTACTCCAAGTAATTAGTTTTTCAATATTATATTTATCCAAATTCATAAATTTCCTCCTAATAAAACTTTTATAAACTCTGTTGTTAATATTATAACCCAAATCTTCTACGTTCTGAAGTTTCTCTTTTTACTTGTTCTTCTAGACTTATTTGTTCAATTGTCGCCATTCCTCTAATTGTTTCTATAAGTTCTCTATATTCCCTGATTTGTTCTGTACTCATTCTTGCCATAACACTTTGATCCAATTGTAATCGATGAGCCTCTTTAATAAATTCTTTTTTTTCATCACGAGAAGCGGTTCCCCATCTTCCTATTATATTTTTTAAAATTTGAAGAAGTCGTTCTTGTGGTGTCAATTGTGCATCTGCGGCAACCTTTTTTGCACGTTGTTCAATAGAATGCTTGAGAGATTTCCATAACCTTTGCACTTCTTTGCTTTCTCCTTCCGATAAACGAAAGCTAGGTACTAATGATACCAAAGAATTAAACCTCTGAATTTTCTCTGCATAATCTGGGCTATCTAATAACATACTAGGACTTACCCTCATCATCTTTTCTATATTACGTAGCAAAATTAAAAATTCATCTTTTTCACTCATATCATATTTTGCCATCTTTTATTCACATCCTTTTTTCCCTACTATTAAAAATAAACGTTTTATAATAGCTTCCTCTAAAACAGGATAAACACGATCCTCTTTAAATTCAACAAATCGCAAATCATATCCACTTTCTGGTTTGAGTTTGCTAATATACAAATAGATTTTCTCATGTAACTCTATTTTATCAATAATATAATATTCTATATTATCTTCTAATTCAATAATTTTTCCTTTTTCTAAATTCATCCTATTTTAATCCTTTTATTGTTTTATGTACTTTATAAATCATTCCACAGAACCCTTCAGCTATGATACTAGCCAAAACGGAAACTGATATTCCTTCTAATTTGTTTCGCATATAATCTCTTTTATAAATAGCTTCAAATAATTTAACTACTTGATCATGTTGAAGCGCTGTTTTTTTAGAAATCACTTTTTCAGCTAGATACATACTTTCACCAATCTCCATAAAATGGAATGTCATCAAATATATTATAGCGGTTAGTATTGCAGTAGTAATTCCAAACGTGATTAAAATTGGTACAATACTTTCTTTTTCTTCTTGATTTGGTTCTCTAACATTTTTTATTTTCATTATTTCTACTTTTTTAAAGCCCCAAGCTTCTCTTCTGTAGTTACTAAGTCATTCAATAAACGTTCACGCTCTTTTAATAGTGCATCTCTCTTTTCCGCTATAGTCATGCCTTCGTAAGTTTTGGCTCTAGTAGCTGTTTGCACTTTAGTTCCTTCTTCTTTCACAGGCAGTTCCGTTTGCTCAAATGAGTCTTCTGGCTTATATATTGTACCTCTTCTTAATAATTCATCTTCTAATTCCTTTTCTTTTGTACATAAAAGCTGATAAGCATTACATATATTTGCTCCTGGAAAAAATAAATCATAAAGCAACCCAAACATATCTGTTAAATGAATCCCTGTCATTTTGCTTGAAAATGTGTATCCTTTTTTCAATAGACTTTTTCTTACTGCAAAACATTTTATAAAATCAATTGTTATACTTGCTATTGTTGTTGAAAAATAAAGATTCAAAAGCATTATAAATTCCCCCTTTTTTTAATGCCCTTATTTTAGCACATATCCCTATTTTGTCAAATTTTGTTAAGGATAATTGCCAAAACAAGAAATTTTTCATATAATGTAATAAAGTAAAGACTTGAAAGGAGTAAATCTTCACTTAGCGCCTGGACTATTGTTAGTTGACGAGGTTAACAGAATATCGAAAGATTCGGCGGGTACTGTTACGGATTTGTGTATTCGAAAGAATGATTGTGAAAAAGCAAAATCAAGATTGTAACAAAACAACATTCCAACACTTTTTTTAATCATGGAAAGAAGGATAATTATGTGTGGAATAGTTGGATATCTAGGCAAACAAGAAAAAACGATATCTATTTTAATTACGGGCTTAAAAGCCTTAGAATATAGAGGATATGATTCCGCTGGAATTGCATATCAAAAAAACAATAAAATCAAAGTTATAAAATCAGTTGGAAGATTAGAACAATTAGAAAAAAAAGTAAAATTAGAAAATACAATATTAGGAATAGGACATACAAGATGGGCAACTCATGGAAAAGCTTGCACAACCAATTCTCATCCCCATCAAAGCGGAAATATTACACTTGTTCATAATGGAATTATAGAAAATTACATAGAATTAAAACAAATGTTAGAAAAAAAGGGATATCAATTCCAAACAGAAACAGATACTGAAGTTGCTGCTGCTTTTATAGATGATGCTTTTAAAAATTTTAAAAATATGATTAAAGCTTTAAAAAAGGCGAAAGAAAAGTTAAAAGGTTCTTATGCATTTGCTATTATCAATGATTTAGAACCAGATACTTTATATGCAATGAAAAAAGAAAGTCCTCTGGTTTTAGGGAAAACAGAAGAGGAATTGTTTTTAGCTTCTGACCCAATGGCAATTAGTTCTTATACAAAAGAAATTTGTTATCTAAATGAAGGAAGCATTGTGAAATTAGAAAAAAATAAAGTGACTCTAATAGAAGAAAAAGAGACTCATCCTATTTGGAAAACGCTCCATATTGAAAATTGTAACAATGACAAAAATGGATATGCTCATTATATGTTAAAAGAAATTTATGAACAGCCTGATGTCATTTACAATATCATAACTCCATTTTTAAAAGATCCTGAGATGGAATTCAAAAAATTGCCTAACTTTTCTAAGTACAACAAAATTCAAATTGTCGCTTGTGGAAGTGCCTACCATACTGGGTTAGTTGGAAAATGGATGATAGAAACATACGCTAGTATTCCTGTTGAAGTTGAAATCGCCAGTGAGTATCGATATAAAAAAGTATTTTATGATAAAAAAACTTTAGTGATTGTTGTTTCACAATCTGGAGAAACTGCTGATACCTTAGCATCTCTTAGAAAAGCAAATAAAGATCACATTGATACCCTTGCTCTAGTAAATGTTATTACTAGTACAATTGCAAGAGAGGCAAAATATATACTTCCTTTAAAAGCTGGCTCTGAAATAGCGGTTGCAACTACAAAGGCTTATTTGGCTCAGCTAGCCCTCTTTTCTCTCATTACCCTGAAATTGAAATTAGAGCAAAGTTCTAATATGGAAGAAATCATTCCATTATTAAGCGCTTTTCAAAAACTTCCATTAAAAATGAAAAAGTTATTGGAAAATTTAAAAACCAAAGACATTGCTTATAAAATTTATAAGCACAATGACATATTCTTTTTAGGAAGAAGTATTGATTACGCTATTTGCATGGAAGCATCTTTAAAACTAAAAGAGATTTCATACATTCATAGTGAAGCTTATGCTGCAGGGGAACTAAAACACGGAACCATTTCATTAATTGAAGAAAAAACACCAGTTTTATCTTTGGTCACTGATTCGTCTATTCAAGAAAAAACTATCAGTAATATCAAAGAAGTAAAAGCTAGAGGAGCATATTCTATCGTAGTTACAAATCAAAAGCTTGAAGAATGTGATTATTGTGATGATTTCATTATAGTTCCTTCTACAGAGCCTTTATTTCAACCTATTTTAAATATTATTCCATTTCAACTGCTTGCTTATGAAATTGCTCTTTTAAGAGGCTGTGATATTGATAAACCTAAAAATTTAGCCAAATCAGTAACAGTAGAATAAATTCATCAAAAAACTATTGTAGTTAAATACAATAGTTTTTTATCTTTGTAAGCGTTTCACATGGGCAAGCTCTATTTCATCACTTGTAAATCGATCTATATAATGAAACATAGCATTGGCATCATCTACAATATCACGTCCTTGCACATTCATTTCACTTGGCTGACAAATGACAATATCATTATCTTTTAAATCAATGATTCTTCGAATTGTATAATCATCAGAAGTGGCTCCATATCCCTCTGTCCATGGATAAGTAATATCAGGAGTCTGCTCTCTTAATCGAAAGACAAGTCGCCTTAAAAATGAAGGGTTACATAAAGGAAAATACAGTTTCTGTACATTTAATCTTTCTCCAGGATGTTTCACATGAAATTTTGCATAATGAACTTGTCCATTTTTTTCAGACATCGTAAAGATGTTTAGTCCAACAGTAAACCCCATATTTTCTAAAATTTCAGCAAGACATAATGTAATTGCTCCTCTATTATAAATCTGCCCAGTTGAAACTGAACCTAAAATAGCAGAATTATAATATATGTCAATATGCCTTCTTTTTGGATTTTGCTTGTTCAGCATAGAAAGAGGATTTCCTTCTAAATATGCTTTTACATCAGGAGCATAACCGACATAAAAATTATATTGCTTACTTCTTTTTCTAGATAATTTAATATATTTTTCTAAAGAAGTTTTTAATTCAACTAGCTTATCAAAATTCTCATGATATCCATACTTACAAAATTCTTTGGCTTCTGCTAAAGATCTAGTTTGACAAAAATCAAAATCCCCTGTTTCACTTCCCAGATCTCTATATCCCCAAATGCTAGAATTGATTGGTGCATGATCTAAATATTCAATAAATTCAATCAAAGAACCAAATGAATATTCCATAACATCTAATTCACCCTTTTTATAATATTGATACATATTATCTACTAAGCCTCAACTGTTTAATACCTTCATAAAATTTGTTATCAGAACGAATATCTTGCATATTTCCTATAATAACATTAATATCATCTTGACCAAGATTTTTGATAACATTAGAAGTTAAAATATAAGGTACAGGAATACCATTAATTTCTTTTTTATATACTTTTCCAATTCCACGAGTTGAAACAATATGAGGAACTTTAGATTGATAAACTGCATTTCTAAACGCCCACATAAATTGTAAGACTTCATCATTTGGATATAAAGCTTGCTCTAAGTTCTTATCATAATCAAAGAAAATATTGTCAAACCGATCTAAGGTAGCACCATCTAATGCATTTCTTCCAACATATTGTAAGTCTGCTCCTTTTCCCCAAGTATTGGCCGCTGCTATAATTCTAAAGTCTGGATGTCTATCAATTGTTTCATGTGGAAATGCCATATATCCATTTGCAAGTGCGGAATTGATTACAATCAGTGCAGATGGATCAGAATTATCAATTTCATCTAGGAAAAAAACACCACCATTTTTAAATGCTTTATAAAATTCAGTATCTCGGTAATTTCCTCCAGCATCAATAAAGCCAGTCAATTTAAATTCATTAGATGCATTATTGGTATAATACATATGTAAACCTAAAGCATCTGCTACTTGAGATATCGCAACATTCTTTCCACTTCCCGCTGGTCCAATTAACATAATTGGTTCATCTAATTGTGTTTGCGTTAATATCTGCTCAAATCTTTCATGATAAAATCCGCCTTGAGTTTTTCCTAAAATAACATCATTTAACTTAATAATATGAGTGATTGGAACCGTTATCTGACTGGCATAATCACTTAGTTTTTCATTAAATAATTCATTTAACTGCGTTGTAATTTCATGTTCTATACTATATTCTTCTATCGTTCTCCTTATAATCTGTAAAATCTGAGTCTTAAGTTCCTTATCCAATTCATTAAAAACATAATCGCTTATCTTTTTTTTAGGATCTTGTGATAACAAATAAGCCTCTACATTTTCTTCTATTTTTGCTCTAACAGCACTATCTGTAACTTGAACAAGCAAAGCATTTAATCCTTCAATTAAAGAAGTTGCATTTTCTCTAGTATTTTTAATTAAAGAAGTGTCCTTTTTAAAAGGTCTCCCATCCAAAGTAAAAATTTCTCCATTTCTCATATAAGTGTTTGGTTCCATTTCTACTATATCTTCACAAAATTGTTTCAATAACTCTTTATTATTAGAAAACATAACTTCAGAATTTTTTCTTGTATAACCATAATATAAATGTGTAAATTCATTTATTGGTTCTGAAACACCAGCAATCAGTGAATTCGTGTTTCTATCCCAAACAGCAGAACAAAAATGCATATAGGATTTTAGTTTCTCAAAAAAATCTGTTTTATATTCACGATACATATAATTGGTAAGACGTTGATATCTGTCTTCATCACTAATGCTATATTTTGAATATGCTCTAACTGCGGCCCTAATCTCTGATTGGATATATCCATTAACAGTGAGAATTCCTGTATCACCTTCCCAATGCGGATCTCGATCATCTTCATAATCAGCATAAACAATTTTAGAAAAAATTAAATTATCTCCTATTTTTGATCTTACAGTATAAGACTGTGGACAAATGTTTCTAAGAGCACTAACAATATCATTCAGATTAATATCCACGCCTTTATACGCAATAAACCATTTTCCTGTTTTTTCACTATATTCCATAATATCCCCCCACTATTCTCAAAGTAGAATACTTTGAGATTTATCTCTGACACGTTATATAATACCATTTTTTACCAATTTGTCAAATGTAACTTTTTTCAGAGACTGTTTCAGGCTATTCTTTTTCTTCTTTGTTTGCCTAAAGTTATCTATTTTTTCTCAAAGTATTCTACTTTGGGATCTTAATTCAATAAAAAAACAAATGTTTTAAAATATACATTTGTTTTTTTATACCTCTTTATAAGTTTCATCAAGCAAAGAATATAAAATCCCTTTCGCTTTTTTTCCTAATCTTTTTTCTACTACTTTCCTATATCCTTTTACTTGTTCTTGATAAGAGGTCTTTTCAATATTCTTTAGTTTATAATCAATAATGTAACATATATCTTGATCTTCGATCAACAAGTCAATTATGCCATGAAACTCAATATCACTATCCATATCTATAATTTCTAATTCTTGATAAAAAATAGGAGATTTTAAATTAGACCAAAAATCAGCTTGAAAAAATGCTTTTAATTTTTGATATTCAAAATTAGACAATTCCATTTTTTCTAAACTTTCTTCAATATGATTATAATCCACATATTGAAGACATTCATGCAATTTAATTCCAAGATCTAATCTATCTTGCTCTTTCTCATCTACAATATGATAGCTTTTTGAGAATGTTTTCTCTTCTAATTTCTTTTTCTGAATACTTAAATTAATATAATTACTTTTTTGATTGGATTTTTCTAATAGCGACTCATAATTTGTCTCTTTTAATTGCTCATACTTTTTCGTCAATAAAAGATTATCTAATGAACAAGGAATTATATATGGCTTCAGTTTCGATTTGATAGATAATAAAATGTCATAAAAACATTTATATTTTAAACGTATTTTTGAATCAACAAAATCATCAAAACTAGTTGCTTCCTTATCACTCAAATTGGTTACAAAAATCATTTTTTCTTTTGCTCGTGAAAGTGCTACATAAAAAACTCGAATTCGCTCTGAAATATCTTCCTTATTCCATTCTTCTTTTAACAATTCTTTATAGAAATTTTCTCTGATTCCTTCATCAAAATGAGGAACAATAAATCCAAACTTCTGATCAAATAAAAATCGATCTTTTAAATCAGCCTTAGAAAACTTTTTCCCTAATCCTGCATAATAACAAATATGATACTCTAATCCTTTAGACTTATGAATTGTCATTAAATTAACTGAATTACTATCTGCTTCTTGATTTCTACTAAAAGTAATGTCAGTTTCTCCTTTTATTGCTTCTTCTAAATAATAAATAAAATCAAATATTTGATATCCCATTTTTTCTAAATTTCTAGAAACATCTAATAAGTAATCTAATTTTATACTAAGAAACTCAATGTTTTGCAATTTCAATATCGCCTGATACATATCAAATTCTTGATAAATTTGGTTCAACAATTCTGATAAAGTATGTGTTTTTGAATATTCTGCCAATCCCTGCATTTTTTGATGTAATTCATAAACAGGAGACGAATTCAGGTTTAAGGACTCTTGAAAATTATCTTTATGTTCCATAAAAAATTCAAATAATTCTTCATCTTTTATATCTGCAACAAATGATCTAGATACACTCATCACCGAATATTGTAAATGATCTTTCGCATAATTAAAATCCAATATAGAATAAATCCATTTCATCATATTTTCTATTACAAAGATCTCATCTGAATAAACAAAATCTTCATCTTTATGTATCAACAAAGGAATTCCTAAATAAGTAAATATTTTCTTATATAAATCAAATGAAGTTTTGCGATCTAAAAGAATGGAGAAATCATTATAAGCAATATTTCTTAATTCGTGGTTATCTTTATCATAAACTTGGTAGTGACTCTCTACTTTTTTTTGAATATCATTTGCAATAATAAAAGCTTCTATTTCTTCTGGTCTATACGTTCTTGCATATTCCGTTTCCTTATACTGATAATCTAATATTTCAAAGTGATAGTTTTGAACAGTTTTTCCGCCTTTTTCATACTCTTCATTTCCAAATACCATTGCATGACCTGATTTATAATCTGCGCCACCAATTTCTTGATCCATAAATTTTTCAAACAAAAAGTTAATATCTTCCAAGACTTCTTTTCTAGAACGAAAGTTTTTATTTAAATCTATTTTTTCACCATTTTGATGAATACTATAACTACTATATTTATCCATAAAAATACTTGGATTTGCATTTCTAAATCGATAGATTGATTGTTTGATGTCACCAACCATATACACATTATGATTTGCAATTAAAGAAATAAAATAATCGCCAATATCATTTGTATCCTGATATTCATCAATCATAATTTCATTCGTATTCTCTTTTATTTGATTAGCTATAAAAGGAAATTCTTCTAATAATGTAATAGCAAGTCTTCCAATATCCGAAAATTCATACAAGCTTTCTTTTTTCTTATAATCAAATAATTCTTTATCGAACTCTTTCAAAATAGAAATCAAAGTTTCTACTGTTTCTCTTGTATCATAAATAGAACTTTTTAAAGAGATTCTGTTTTCATAGATACAAAGTTCTTTTAATCGAATAAAATGCTCTTTTAATGAATCATAAATTTCTTTCATTTTTAAAAGTTCTTGTTCCTCTATTTTTTTACTTCTTGTAAATGAGGGAAGCGAAACCGTTGATATCACTTTATAATCATCATAATTCGCACATGCGTACAGTGGTTCTAAAACCTCCCCTATACGCAAAACAAATTCTATTCCAACAGGATGATTCACATTGCTTTTTAAATCAGCCAACGAACTTAAAATTTCCTCTTTTTCCTCCTCTAAAATCTTTTCGTATTGTTTCACTTTTTCTTCAATAAAAGATTCTTCGTAATATTTTTCTAAATAAGTATCTAAATATTCTTTTTTATGAGCAATCGATTCTAAGGAATCATTCAATTTTAAACATATGCTTTTCATCTTGTCATCGTCTTTTATTGTAAATGTATCTAACAATTTTAAAAAACCCAAATCTTTTCTCTGATAAAAATTGTGAAATACATCATCAATGAGTTCTTTTTTCTTCATTCCTAACACAATATTATCAGCAATTCCAATATCCTTTTTTATTCCTAATAAATAATGATATTTTTTCACAAGTGATAGACTATAACTATCAAATGTTGTAATAGCTGCACTGTCAATTTTTTCTAATTCCTTTTCAAGGCCTTTATTTCCATTTTCAATTTCTTTCTTTATCTTTTTTCTTACTCTAGTCTTCATTTCAAAGGCTGCAGCCTTTGTAAATGTCAAAACAACCAAAGATGAAATTGAAACGCCTCTCTTTAGTTTTTCTATAATTCGCTCTGTTAAAACAGCCGTTTTTCCACTTCCTGCTCCTGCACTTACAATAATATTATTGCCATCTTTATAAATAGCTTCCCATTGTTCCTCAGTCCATGTCGCATTTGCTGGTTTTATTGGTATCATTCTTTTCACCTCCTAAAAACTCTAAATCTTTATATTCTTTTAATCGAACTACATTTTTGGGTTTTAAATAACAGATATCTCGATAGGAACAATAACTACAACTACTAACTTGTTCTTTAAATTCACTTGAAAATTTTTTAGGTGCAATAGGAAAATCAGCATTTTCTACTGCATTTTCTACTTCCCTAATATTCTTTTCTACAACCTTTAACAATTCTTTTAACGTCTCTTCTTCTAGCAAACGATTTGATGCATAAAAATCTCCATCTTTTTTTACTCTCACACCCTTAATATAACTAGAAATTTTATAATGTGTATCTAGCCTACTTATAAATTCAGTTCGTTTTAAACTAATACCATCTAGCTTACTTTGCTCAAATAGCAAATCTTCTAAAGTTTTCCCTTCTACATAATTTGGAAGAACAGCTGCAATGGATTCAATATAAGCCCCTCCTAATTTATAATTTTGAAACTTCTTTTCTTTTGAAATCAAATATAAATAAATTAATAATTGCATGTTCATTCCATAAATCACTTTAGATAAATCGCTAGTTGCAAATCCAGTTTTATAATCAACTACAATGACATAAGAGTTTTCTCCATCATCAACTGTTAAAATTTTATCAATTTTTCCAAATATTTTAAATGTGATGTTTTTTCCTTCCGTCCATTCAATCGTTTCTTCAAAAAAAGTTGGTTTAAACTCTGAATGAGCAAGCTGAGTATCCATGATTTTGATAAGTTTTCTAATTTCTAATTCATATTTTTGCAAATAAAAGTTTCTTTTTTCTATTGGAAACATTTCTATTTGCTCTAATTCTTTTTTGATAATATCGTCCAAATCATTTTCTTTCTTATAATATTTTTCCAAAATTGAATGAAATAAATTTCCAACAATCAAACTAGTACTTTCTATAAATGGTGGAACAACTTTCAAAATTGAGCCAATATAGTATTTAAATGGGCATTCGAAAAATTTCTGCATACTTGTATAAGATAAAACAACATAAGGAACATATTTTTCAAATAGGGATTTATGAATTCCTGTAAATTGGTTGTCATATTCTCCATAATAAATTGTTTCAAGGCCATATCTGTTGAGCAAGTCCACTGTCTTATGATTAAAATTGATAAATTCATCTAAAGAAGAATTTAAAAGATAGGTATTATAATTCTGATTGGTATAATGATATTCTCCTTTTTCTATCTCATATAACTCTAAAAAAGTTGATTTTAAATATTCCTTAAAAGGACTCTTTCTTTTGAAACTCAAAAATATATGAGGAAGTGCTTCTATTTTTCTCACAACTTTTTGTTCTTCTCCTATTGTTTTCTCTAAAGATGTTGAAAGCGCCAAAAGCATTTTCTGATCATCACTAAAATAATCAGTATCTTCATAAATCATTGGAAATTCTCCTAAATTAACTCCCATCAAGAAAATATAATCATCTTCTTGAAAAGCAGTTGATAAGAAGTCAACTTCTTTTACCACATTATAATAGTTTTCTTTCTTTATACTTGTCCTTTTTAAATCATAAATCAAGATCTCTTTTATGTCCAAAAAGGTTTTTGATCCATCATAATATTTATTAAAAATAGACGCGAGCATTTCATAGATCTCAGCATAAAATGGATTTGCTTTTGGATATTTATTTTCTAATTCTAAAAGTAAAGTTGGCAAAGTTTTTAAAGACGATTCATATGGGATCATCTTTAAAAAATCTTGAACCATTTGATATTCATATAAAGCATGTGAATCATAAAGTTCTAAAGGAATACCAAACTGATAAAAAATTTTTGATAAAACGCTTTTATAATCATTATTCAAGGCTCCTAAAAAAATATGATCAGCCGAAATTCCTTCCTTTAGTAAGCAAGAAATCTTTTCAGCAGTTCCTACTACTTCTTTTTCTAATGTTTCATATTCTGTCACTTTTGGAAGAAAAGTTGGAGTTATCTCTTTTAAATACTCTACTTTAGTATATATGTTCAAAAGAAAAAGAAAAGGTTTCATCTCATAATCTTCATAACCATAAACAAATACATGTGACCTTTTTAACTGTTCTAAAAAAGCAGGATGTTCCATTATTAATCCTTGTTCTTTTAACCATTCCTTTTTTCGAAATAAATCAGGATCTTGCTCCTCTTTTGTGATACTATACATTGCATCTAATAGAATAGCTCCATTTTCTGGAATTAAATAAAATTGATTACAAAGTTTATATAAAGCATCTTTACGATATTCATAAAATAAAAGCTTTCTTAGTTCAGATAAAGTTAAAAATTGAATATGATAAAAACTTGATTCCTTTGACAATTCTTTTAAAAGTGCCATCTTATAATTGGATGGCGTAATGATAATACTATTTTCTTGCTTTACTTTTTCTAATGAGATCATACTTTCACCTTCTACTATAAAAAGTATAGCATAGAATACATTTGTTCGTCAATCTAAGATAAAAAAAAGCGACCTTTAATCAGTGAAAGCTTTCACTTTTGGTGCTTCTTTTTTTGCCATTACATTAGCCTGCAATTTTCTCCAAAGAAAATTTCTTTGATGACAAGATATTATATTTTCTAAAGCTGCTTTTAGTTCAAAATCCTCTACTGATTGCATTTTTGATGCACTTTTAAACCAACTACTTATTCTTCCTACAAATAATTCTTCTTGCTGCTCATGTCCATAAAAAGAACAATTTTCTAATGGCTTTAAAACAGTATGACTCACTGTTCCATTTGACATATTTAAGGTAGAATAATCTATTTTTTCTCCAATAACTCCAGTTACTACTTTAGCTGACATAGGATCTAGCGAACGAACCTTTTCTTTGGTTTTCTCTAGAGCTTCTAAGGCATCTGTTACAACCTCTACTCCCTCAAACATTCCTGTTGTTTGATCTAATAATCCCAATAATCTATAAAGTTTTATTTCTTCACAATAATCATAATCAAATCCATTTAATACTATAAGTTGCTTTTTCATTTTTATCATTCCTCTCTTTGTTTATTATGGTGTCTAATTTTAGGACAAAAAAGAAAGTGTTGCACTTCCCTTTTCTATTTTACTTCGCCTATAGAAGGAGTTATCATATAAGTTTTTTTCGCTGTTCTTGGAGCTATACTTTCAGCTGAAATTTGAATTCCACGCCAACCAGAATTACTATTAGCTTTCATTAATATAACTTCTATAAGTTCATATAGATAAGTTAGACACTTAGTAATTTCTGTATTACCTTCAAAATGGAAAAGTTGTGGTTGATATATAATTGCATCATATCGATTTACAGGTCTTCTAAAACTTCGTGTAAATTTTCCATTTAAGTGTTCTTTTTCTCTTCCTTTTAATCGTTCTTCATCTTTATCTAAATCAAAATAACCAAACGCAATACTTTTATCAGATAGTAATCCACGATACTCCAAAGTTCTTCCATTATAATAGCCAGCTATTAATGAAAAACTTTTTGATGCTTTATAAGCTTGACAAATATAAGCCACTAAGTCTACATAGCTTTCTACACTACAATCACCATATGGAATTTCAATTCCTTTAAAAATGCCTGTATCAAGTTCTATAATCCCAATAATTTCAGATTGTTTTACTTCATTATTTTTATAATCTTTATAATATCCATCTAATGATATTAATGTTTTTTCTTTCATAGGTCCCCCTTTTAGACACGCCGTTTGCCATTATAGCACATTCTAAAGGGTTTGGCAAATTAATCTTTTATCCAGTCTTTTCCATCTACCATTCTAGTAACTAACATAGAAGAAGTAATGTCACCAGTTACATTTAAGCAGGTAGCTGGTGGATCTACCAACCATGCTATTGTTGCAATAATTGGAAAAGCACTCGCTGGGAAATTATAAAGACTTACAATCAACATTTCTCCAATGAGACCTCCACCTGGAATTCCAGACATTACAACCCCACTTAAGACGGCAATCAAAAGGGCGATCAAATATGTATCAATTCCAGTAAATGGTACTCCAAATATTCCAAATAAAAATACAATTTTTAAAATTGCTGCCATACTAGAACCTTCCATATGCATCGTAGCACCTATTGGCATACAAATTTCTCTAACATCCTTTGGAACTCCCATATGTTCTGCTGCTTCTAAATTAGAAGGAAGACTCGCTAGTGATGATTGAGTAGCCAAAGATGTAAGAGCAGGTGCAAAGGCATTTTTATAAAAGGCTTTAATACCTTTCTTTTTATGCGAAAAATAAGAATAAATAGTATACATAATAAAGAAATACAAAATACACATTCCATAATATAAAGCCATACTTCTGGCATAACTACCGAGTAGATTTGGCCCAAATTCTCCAACTAAAGATGCAAAATAAGCACCTAATCCGATTGGAGCATAATACATGATGATACGAATAAATTTCATCATGACTTTTGATAATGTTTCTAATCCTGTTGCGATTTTCTTTCCTTCTTTTCCAAGTAAACTAATACTAATTCCAAATATAATAGAGAAAATAATTAATGGCAACATATGATCTTTTGAAAGTAATGAAGCAAAATCTGTAACAGTTATCATCTCTACAATTTTACTACCAATATTAACAGCTTCTTGCCCTTCGGATACAAAAGGAATGCTTGCACCTCCTACTGGATCAATAATTAAGGATACAATTAACATCAAGACAGCTGCTACAAAGCTTGTAAACAAAAATGTTATAAATAAATATTTTAAAATATGCCCCAGTCTTTTCATATTTACCATATTTGCAATGGATGATGAAATTGTAAAAAAGACAAGTGGCACTACAAGTGTATACATTAAATTTAAAAATACTTCTCCAAATGGTTTTAAAACTGTTGCATCTTCCTTAAAAATGACACCAATTAACGATCCTATTAAAACAGAACCAATTAAAATGAGTGGGAAAATAAACGGTTTTAACTTCTTCATAAAACTAACCTCCTATGACAATATATGAAATAAAAAAAAAAACATTCCTAAGAATGCATTTTTAATGTATATGGTTTTTTAAATTCCGTTTCTCCAATTTTGGTTTCTAAATCTTTGGCTTTTACAATACCCAAAATAGTTCCATCTGCTTCTGTTGGACTCCCTAAAGATCTTCTTAACGAGAAAGGTTCTCCAACTTTTTTGCCACGCAATGCATTTCCCATAGGGGATTCAAATGTCACATTTACAACTCCTGAAATATGACGAAGCCCATCAATTTGGAACTTTAATTCTTCAGGGTCTTCTCCTTCATATGCAATTTTTACTTTCACTACATCTCCTATTTCAACGGTATCCTCATCTGACTCTACATTTATTTTTACTATCTCAGCACGATTTAACAGTTCTTCAATCCTTGCTTTGTCCGCAGTCCAGCGTGCAATATCTTGAGAAGCTGTATGACTAGCGAAATTTTGAAAGAGTCCCCCTTCTTCTCGCGCTGCTCTTCCATGTTCGTTCTTTGCTTCTGCTATTTTTTGCTCCAATTCTTGTAACTCAGCCTGTAAAGCTCGAGCTTTTACTTCTGTTATTTGTACTATTTTCATGTAAATAAAACCTCCTACTTCATTTATTATAACATTTCTATCAAAAGAAAAAAAGAGTCTTTATAAAAACTCTAACATTAGCCATTCTGGTTTTAAAAATAAAAGGATCCCAATAAATATCATAATACTTCCTCCAATCAAATGAGAATATTTCGCATATTTATTAGAAATTCCAGTTACTTTCATTGTAGTCATAGCAATAAAAAATACCAATAAATCATCAATTAAAAAGAAAAAAATATAAAATAGAATGTAAGCTGTATATTCTGCAGTAGTTAAATGATTGAGGGCCAATATTTGCGTAAAAATAAGAGGCAATCCTGCTGAACAAGCAAGTTCTAATAAATTTACTGAAATTGCAAGAGCAATAATACCAATAAAAGCCAATAAAAATTTTTGCTCTGAAGTAATCTTTTTAATTCGAAATAATGTTTTTTTTCTTTGTGCCTCAGCAACAACCAGGCAGCCATCTTCTTTAGATTTATAAAAACTCCAAAGATTCCATACTCCTGCAAAGAGCGCAAATAAGGCAATTAATTTTTGAATCCACATAATAGAAGTAATTGAAAGAACTATTTTTAGCCAAGAAACCATAAATAACAAATAGATAAGCGCCGAAGTAGATAAAAAAGTCAACCCCAAAATCCACATTTTTTTACGGTCTTTCATTCCAATTAACATACTAATCAAAAATAATAGTACCCACATTGCACAAGGATTAAAGCCATCAACAAAGCCAATGAAAGCGGCAAGTAAAGGAAGAGAAACTTGCTTGGGATTAATTTCTCCTAAAAAAGGAACTGTAATTGGAATATCTTCCTCTTTTTCTTCTAAAACTTCATTTTGATTTTCTTCTTCAGAAATAGATTCTCCATTTCGAATCGCTTTTACAATATCTACACTTTTTTCATTAGAATATTTTTCTATAAAATGTTCAATTTGTCTAGCAATATTATCATTATAACCTGTCAGTCCTATTTTCCCAATCACTGTATACGGAACATAGTTATTCTCTGTTTTTAAAGCTTTTTTTACTTTCTCTAACAAATCTGAATTTTCAGGAATCTCTGTTACTTCTAACATTTCAATATCTAAATTAGAATACTTACTTTGAATACGAGTTAAAAATTCTTTTTCAGCCCTACAATGAGGACAACTATTCGAATAAAATAAATATAATTTTACGTTTTCTAATGCCTTACTTGGAGTTGGGAATAGAAAATAAAGGGCAATTAAAAAAGTAAATATCCAGAAAGACCCTATATACTTGTATTTTCGTTTACCCAAGATATAACCTCCTCTACTGACTTTTCTCCAATCAATCTAGAACATTCCAAACCATTTTTTTCAAAAATAAGAACAGGAAGTTTTTCTAAGTCTTGATAAAGGGAAGCTTCTTGATCAAAATCCAAATCATATTCTACCCATTCTAAATCAGGAAATGCTTGTTTGGCATTGGTCCATGCTTTTTTCATAACCAAACAACTACTACACCAAATCGCACTAATTACAATGACTCTCATTCATTTTCCTCCTTAATTGTAAGACCCAAAAGAGGGAAAAAACAAACTGCTTGATTCGGAGTTACAATTGCGCCTTTTAAATCCGCTAAATTTAGGAAAATCCCTTCAATTTCATTGGTTCTAAAATCTATACTTTTTAAAGATGTATTATGAAAATCTGCTTTGATAAATCGGTTGTTTTTTAATACTAATTGTTCTAATTTTATTCTTGAGAAACTAGCTTCACTAAAATCACTCTCTATTAGTTTTACATGCTTCAAGGTACTATCATTAAAATTACTATAATTTGATTTAGAACTCAGAATTGATACATCAATACAAGTGCTTCCGCTCATATCAGTTCCTATTAAATTACAACTTTCAAAAATCACCTTAATGAAACTAGAACCATAAAAATTAGAATTTGAGAAACAACATTCCTTAAACGTTACATTTTGAAATCGAATTCCTTCAAAATTTCCATCAAATATTATCTTTTCAAATGTACAATCTTGAAATTCAATATAATGATGAAAATCAGTAATCGTCTCTTCTTTCAATACACAATAAGAAACACATTCTAAGTCTTTCAACTCATCTATTTTTTTCACTTCGCTCATTGGTAAATGCCAGCCTTTCTAATGTCTCTTTTAATACATCTATAAAAATGGAAAGCTCCTGTTTTGTTGTTTTATGTGAAATACTAACACGTAAACTGCTTGCAGCATAATTATCATTATGAGTAACTGCCATCACTGCTACAGAAGCACTTCCTCCTTTAGAACATGCTGTTTGAGTAGAAATGAAAATGTTTTTTTCCTCTAGGGCATGTTGTAAAGTTTCTGGTTTTATCCCTGGAACACTAAAATTTAAAATATGAGGAACAGAACTGTCACTACTATTGATATGGATCCCATTTATTTGTTTTAATTCCTCTCTCAAATAAGAATTGAGCTGTCTTACACATTCTTCTTTTTCTTTTAGGTTCACAAGCGCTAAACGAAGAGCTTTTGCTAGGGAGACAATAAGTGGTAAAGCTGGAGTTCCACTTCTATAAATGGTTGTACTTTTCCCACCGTGAATCAGTGGTTCAAATGAAATACCTTCTTTTTTTATTAAACAACCAATTCCTTTCATCCCATAAAATTTATGTGCCGAGAAACTAATTAAGTCCAAATTTTCTAAAGATAGATTAATCTTTCCAATACTTTGTGTCATATCTACATGAAAAAAACATTTTGGATATGATTTTAATAATTTTCCGATTTCTTCTATTGGTTGAATGATACCTAATTCACTACTAACTGATGCCATAGTTACTAAAATCGTATCGTCTCTTAGCAAAGTTTGTAAATGTTTTAAATCAACTTTGCCTTCTTCATCTAACTTCACAAAATCAATCTCAAAGCCAAGATTCGTTAGATATTGTAATGGAGCTATAACAGAAGAATGTTCTAATTCTGTTGTAATAATATGCTTTCCACGATTTTGATATTTGAGGGCGACTCCTTTAATTGCTGTATTATTTGCTTCAGAAGAACCACTAGTATAAATAATCTCACTCGGTTTTATATTTAAAAGCATTGCTATTTGAGTTGTCGCATCATTGATTAATCCATTTGCTTCAATTCCCAAACGATGTAGTGAATTTGGATTTCCAATAAAATTTTTACAAGCTTTTATATAGCTTTCCAATACTTGCTCGTCTACTGGAGTAGTCGCAGAATAATCTAAATATATCACTTTTATCACCACTAAGAGTATAGCATAAAAAAAGAGGAAACAACAGAAATATTCTATATTTTCCTCTTTTATTCGAATATTTGATATTTATGTTCTTTCTGTATTATAAACTGAATTAAATCAGAATAAGCAATCGAAATTGTTGCTGTATTGATATTTGGGTGAAATAATAGCTTGCTATTTTTTAAAGATTTCTCAATTGCAATCATACATTTATTTTCATTGTCATTCAAAATTCCAAATGGTGTAACTGATCCAGGACATAATCCAAGTATTTTTTTTATTCTTCATTTGAAGCAAAGCTCAATCGTTTGGAATTAATTTTTTGTGCTATATCCTTCAATGATATTTGATGATGATCATTTAAAATAATCAAATAATAATTGTTTTTTGGATCTTTTAAAAATAAATTTTTGCACCCAATCCCATCCATTTTCTCTTTTATCTTTTGAGATTGCTCTACAGTAAAAACTGCTTCATGATCTACCTTTTCATAAGAAATTTTGAATTTTTCCAATTCGTTATAAACTTCTTTCATATTTACTTTTTCCTTCTATCTTTTGCATAGATTTTTCGATATTGTACCTCAATGTCATAATTGGGATTTGCTTCTAATATCATTCTACGAAGTACTTTTAAATCATCGATTCTATGATAATAACAAATAGATAAATTAGGCGAATATTCTTTTAATGTCCATCTTGCACCTTCTAACATAAGCCTTTCTGCACCTTCTATATCAGCTTTTATAAAATCGACATGATTTATCTTTTGTGCTGATACAAAAGTATCTATAGTCGTTGTCTTAACAGGAACTGTTATTTTTTTAGAAACACTTGTTTGTAATTGATTGCAAGAAGCCTCAGAGTGTAATTCAAACATAGCATCTCCATTCTGATTAGAAACTGCTTGTTCAGAAATTATCAGATTTGAGTTTCTTTCTCTTAAAATTTCTAAATATTTTTTTCTGACTATTTCAGTAGGTTCAAAAGCATAAACTCTGCAACCTTTCGCAAGTGCAACACTAGAAAATAAACCATAATTAGCTCCCAAATCTAATACAATATCTCCTTTCTTTAAAGTAACATCATGATATTCATAAGGGCCCTCTAAAAATGGTTGGGGATTATTTTCTAATACTACATATGGCATAACAATATCCAAAAATTCTGCTTTAAAACATTTATAATCTTCGTAGTTTGGCTTTGGTATTTGAATAGTTCCAAAGGAAGTATTAATGCTATAAAAATCACCACTATCATAGTTTCTATCTAGCCACTCAATAAATGGCACATAATCACTATTTTGAGTTTTAAAAGTTCCTAATACAAATTTTTTAAAATTGCTTCTATTTAAATCTAACCAATAAATATAGTAAAAAGGATTATCTGAGGAAAGATTATTTTGTTTTATTCCCTCTTTAATTCTTTCATAAATGCTACCATATGGAAGTCTTGATAATATTTGCCATTTTAAAAAATTAAGTTGATCCATATTTTTACCCCTGCTTTTTTAAATATTATAAAACTCGAGAGTACCCCCGAGTTTCATTATCAATTGGTAGTCTGTATGGGATTCGAACCCACGTATGCCACCTTGAGAGGGTGGTGTGTTAAGCCACTTCACCAACAGACCATAATAATGTCTTTTACAAATGACATTATCATTCTATCATAAATTATTTTTTTTTACAATATTTCAAACGTTCTTTTTTTAATACAAAAATCTTTTTTCACCATTTTTATTTGCCTGTCTGCTTCAAAATATACTTCAATAAATTCTTTTAAAATCAATACCAAATGCTTTTGCTTGCTTAGTTAAATCTTTGGTTTGTATCTTATATTGTCTGCCATCTTTTATGAAATAAGTTCCACATTGTCTAAACTCAAAGTTAACATTTTTTCTTATACATTGCTTTCTAATATCTAATACCCAATCAAATCTTAATGGTCTAGCATTTATATCAGATTCACCACCAACCACTACAAGTTCAATAGTTTCAAGATATTTTTCAATATCAATCTTTTCTAATAATGGTTGGGCTGTGATGCATTTATGTTTTATAGGTAAATCTTTAAACACTGATAACCTATAATCAGCATTTTTCTGATTTTCAATAGTACAACATACAACGACATTATCATATCCATCCTTCCAATCCTTTGGAATACATTTCATGAATCTATCTATTCGTTTGGTTAGAAATAAGAAAGTACAGTCTTGTCTTTCTTTCATCATTTTCCAACAATCATCACGCCAATCATCTGCTTCTTCAATTAAAAAATCAGTAGAAAAGCATAGATATACAATACCTGATTTTATTTTGTAATTACCATTTTTTAGCTTTTCTGTTGGCTTATCAAAATCTTTTGTTTTTATTATCTCATTAGTATTGACATTTCTTTTTGAGTCTCCTTTATGAATGTAGCAATGTAAGCACCCTTCACTACATTTTTTACATCCACGCCAAGGATTCCACATTGCCATTTCACCACTCCCTTAAAATCTTGATTTTTCATAATTATATGGAATACTTGTCCCTACAACCACATCTTCTATTTTTTCTATAATTAGCCAATCATCCATATTTCCTTGATGATCGAAATCTAATAACTCAATATTTTCTACATGATCAAATTCAACCAAACATAAGCATTTCTTATGCCATCTTTCTTTTTGCTTATCAGTTAATTGCAATTTACTACTATTATCTTCTATCGTTTTAGTTATTTCATCTTCTGATAATTTAACAAAATTTTGAACATCTATAACAATTGCTTTGGCTGCTATTTTTTTTGTTCCTTTTTCCATGAAGTAAAGCACCTCATCTTTAAATACTCTACTATGTGGTATTTTTCTTCCTGCTGCACCTCTAATAATCATTGTTTTACTACCATCTAAAATCTTATTTAATTCTTTTGTTTTATCATCACAATAAACTAAATGTACCATAATCCAACACCATCTTTCTTTTTCATTATATCACAAAAAAGTGAATCTTTTATATCAGATCCACTTTAAAAGTATAGAAACTACAAAAAGCTTGTTTCAAATTTCTATCTAATCCTATATACTACAATTTAGACGAATAGCTGTGAATTCGCCTTTTTTCCTTTTCTAATTCTCCTTAAAAACTATTTTGTAAACAACTATCATAATAATCATCATCAAACCAGTAGCCATAAACACATGTATCACCTGACCATTTTCCGCCTGCACTAATGCAACAAGACTTTTTAGAAGAATGATTCTCAAAACTATTTGCTTCATCAAATTCTTCTACAACCGCTACAAAAAACCAGAAAAACATAATTAATGTAACACCAACTACACCTACTATAATTGCAATTATTAAATTTTTATCTAAATCTTTTGGTTTTGATGTAGAAGCATGCTCTACTCTTTTACCACAATTTAAACATGCATAAGCACCTTCTTTTAATTCATTTCCACAATTTCCACAAAACTTTGCCATAAAATCACTTCCTACTAATAGTATAACATAAAAAAAAGAAATATGTGAGAAACCACTTATTTCTTTCCATAATTTTTATATTCAATCATATTCCTCTCACATTATTCATTACCATATTCAGGAATAGAATAATCAAAATTGGTATGATAAACTTTCCTAATTTTCCAAAAAAGAAATCTGTTTTCTTTTTATCTTTTATAATATCATAAATCAAATAACCATTCACAATAATAAAAAATATAAAAACTGGTATCGATAATAAATTATACTGGATCGCTTTCAATAAATTCCCAGATAATATAGCTCTAAATCCTCTGGTAAATCCACAAGCTGGACAAGCAATATGAAATACCTGTTTTATCACGCACTCTGTCAAAAGTTGACCAGATAAAATCAAATAACACATCACAAATTCTATGACAAATAAAAAACTTTTAAAAATTCTATTCATAATGAAAAAAGTCTATTAAGACTTTTAGTTTTCTAAATAATTTCCGTTTGCATCTTTGTCAATGCTTCCAGTTAAAATTAAAATTCCTTCAATCAATCCCCAGATACTTGAAATTGCTGCTCCGATTCCACAAGTAAGAACAGTTATCAATAATTGAGCAACTGCTTTTCCAGTATAACCTAAATAAAAGTTATGTACTCCAAATGACCCTAAGAAAATTCCTAATAATCCAGCAGCGATTTTTGATTTTCCGCCTCCTTGACCATTTCCATTATTATTTCCTTTTGATACTTGTTTTCCACAATTTAAGCAAATATCTGCTCCATCTTTGATTTCAGTACCACAATTTTGACAAAATTTTGCCATATCTCTCACTCCTTTTTTACAAAGACATTATAACACATTTTTATGTTCTATACAATATTTCTGTTTCTTTTTTATCAGAATATATAATTTCCCTATCCCTAAATTCCATAAAAACTAAAAATTTCTTCTTTATCTTCTATCACACTAAAAGTAGAATCAAATATCATATCTTTTATATTTTCCCATTCTTCTTTTAAGACAATATCATCTATTGTGTTCGAATTATATAATTCATCTAATGAAGAAAATATAATTTCTCCACTTTGTATAGAAGAAGCGCCACATCTTTGAAATGTCACATAATCTGCATATTTTATAATCATATAATAATGCTCTTTATTTCTAAAATAAATTTCAATTTCAACTTCCTCTTTACAAGCTTCAAACAATTTTTTAAATTCCAAATAAGAAATCATCACCCTATTCCGTCCTTACATTTCTATTTGATATGTTTCTAATAATTCTCCCATTTTTTCTTTCTTTAATTGAACCAAAAAATGACCACAATCATAGAGATGATCTTTATTAATATTAGAAAGAAAATCTTGATATTTCATAATGCCTTGCATTTTTTCATCAAATACAAAAGATATATAAATAGTTTCAATCTTTGTCTTATCTATCATCACAGTTGGTTCCAAAGGGAAAATAGATAAAACATCTTCTGTAAGAGTATAAATTCCAAGCATTGTATGGTCAGGTTTCTGGTATATAGTTGCACTTCCATAATAAGCATCTATACTTTGCTTTTCTTCTAAAAAAGTTCCTAATTTTTGAAGGTCTTTAGAGATTAGATACAAATCTTTTTTATCAATTGCAATTGGATTATAAACAGCATACAAAGATAAAGTAGCATATGTTCCATTTTCTAAGTTCTCTTCCATCATTTGAAGTGCTCCTATACTGGCATTTCTATCATACTCAATATAACTAGGAATTTGAGTGAGTGAAGAACGTTCACCTTCTCTTTCAAATACTGTTGTATGAAACAAGGAACATATTTTTTTCACATAGTCATAAAAAAATAGAATTTCATCTTCACTTGTTGGTAGTGACATTCGTAAATTCACTTTCTTTTTCTTGGTAGATAGTTCAATCCCTCTTTGCACTTTTTCTTTTCCATAAACAATTGTAAGTTCTCCTGCTTTTCCTTCCATCAAACGAAATTCATCATCCATCACTCCATAACTCATTCCTTCAAAAATAAAATCTTCTACATGATATTTCTTAGGTATCATTCTTTTATCTTCGATTGTAACATTAACAGCCATAATGAAACCTCCTTATTTAAAGTTCACATAATGAAATCCAATTTTTTTATAAATATCGGAAGCTCTTGGTAAATCTAGTAAACGTGCTATTAAAAGGTTATAGATTTCATCAAATAAAATAATTGCACAAAAAGAAATAGTAAGTGTTAAAAAGAGTTTTTTAGGAAGAGTTTTTGCGAAATAAAAACAAATTGGCACAATCAAGTAAATTAGCATCAAACTAGAAAGTCCAAAGAAAAGAACACTTCTGAGACAAACAAAACCACCAATATTTCCAAAGTTTAAAATTTCAGTATTATAATCCCAACAACGAAAACCATCTCCTAAAACGTACAAGCCAATTCCACCAATGAGTTCTATCATTCCTGAAGAAACAACACTAATTAGAAAGACTTTTAACGGTTTTGAACGGTGACTGTAAGCAAAAAAGTATACAGCGAGTGCCCCTATTGCATAGATATTAATCCAAGGTAAGAAATTTCCTCCTCTCCAAAAAAATTCGTTCATTCCACCATTAAAATAGTAAAATACAAACTCATATAAAAACCCAAATATTCCAGCAATAATAGTAATAAGACAAAATATACCAACCATTGTCATTTTGTCAAATGAATGGTTTTGACGAATATATTCTTGATATTTTTCTTTCATGACAATAACTCCTTTTTTAAAATCTTTTAAAAACTATAATGATTATATCATAAAATATTCTATTTCGTAAAAAAAGACTTCTTTTATTCAAAGCAGTCTTTCAGACAATCATTTCTAATAAAAACTCTTTTATTTATTGCAATCTGTACACATACTTAAAGCGGTATCTACTTGTTTCATATAATCTGTTAATGTTTGTTTTAAATCTTTTACTTCTTCCTCGGTCCAATATTCTTTTGGGTCTTTTAGATTATGTGTATCCTTTGATGTTTCATAATCATTGCCAATAATCTTTCCTTCTATATGAAAAGATACATTCGGTACATAAATCCATTGTTCCCCTTCTTCATTATATTGTAAATGTCCATCTAATAAAGAAATCAATTCTTTATATTTATCCATGTTTTCTTCTTTTACTTTTTTGGTATTACAATAATAAATTTTTTCAATTCCAATTTCTTTTGCCACTTCATTTAAATATGGAACATAAGCTTGACACCAAGGACATTCTGGATAGCCTAAATAGACAACTCCTGTTCCATGTTCCATAATTTTAATAATTTCATCTACATTTTTATAAACAAACACATTATCTTCTGTCACATTTTTATATTCAGACGCAAATTGTTTTTGGTCTTGACTGGTTCCTGGTTCTTTTGGCTTTTCTTCTCTATTGTTTTTATTCCATAGCAAAATACTTCCTAGTCCAATCAGTGTCACCATTAAAACAATCACCAATATCATTTTCTTATTCATAAAAATTCCTCCTTCTATTTTTATTATAAAGAAACCTTAACTGTTTTTCAATAAAATTTAGCGTTATAATTCTCAACTTGAGGTTGAGAGCTATTTACAGTTATCTTTTAATTGAAGAGGAATTTTATAAGTTGTCATTTTTTTCTCTTGATTGATTGCTTCTATTTCTAAATAAAAACTATTTTCTTGATAAAGTTTACATGTCTTCTCATAATTATCAACATTAAAATTAACAGTTTCTAAAAACTCTACTAGTGTTAAATTTTCTTTTTCAGAACGATATCTTATCACTTCTTTTTGTACTTTCCCATCTGTTTCATATAAAATACATTCTATTGCTTTATATTTTTCCTTATCATCTTCCCCACAATAAGTAATGTTTGATATATAAATAGAAGATTTGATATCATTGTAAGCCATGCTTCCATAGAGTTTAAAGTTATTACAATTAGAAGATAGTGTTTTAAATTCAAAATGACCTTTTTTGGGATAAAATAGAAAAAGTGCAATCACAAGAAAAACAATTCCCATGCCAATCCATATAGTGGGTTTCTTTTTCGGAATTTTTGTTTCTAAAAAATCATCTAAATTCATTTGATATTCTTCACACATTTGTTTTAAAATTGCAATATCTGGAATGTTCTTTCCATTTTCCCATTTGCTTACAGCCTGATAGGTAACACCATATTTAAGGGCAAACTTTTGTTGACTTAAGTTTTCTTTTTTTCGAATATCTCGAATAAATTTTCCAATTTTTTCTTGATTCATGTTACCTACTCCTTTGTAACATTATACCATAACAAAAACAAATCAAAAATATGATTTGCTCAGACTGTTGACAAATAATTTTTTGTGAACAGTCTTTTAAAATTATAAATGTT